>CAIYVS010000317.1 GCA_903929655.1 uncultured Bacteroidota bacterium
AACCATTCTCCCTAAACAGGAAACGCGCCATTTGTGCCTTTACCTGTAGTTTAAAATATGCTTTGTTCAAAGGTTTACTCAAAATTTTCTCAGCGCTTTTCCTGTCTCCCGGCTTTAACAACACCAGGTAATTCTTAATGATCTTATCTTCATCATTAAACTGTGCATCATACTCCTTCACGCCCTTATAGTTAAAGTTCGCCTTGTTATGAATAAAATAGTCCCATAATGCCGACCTCAGTTCATCGCTAAAAACCATGTTCAGCAAGCCCGACGATAATTTCGAAGTATCGTAAGGCACATACACATCGGGGCTTATGCCGCCACCGCCATACACCGTTCTGTGATTAGAGGTATAATAACGCGTAGTATCTTTCCTCGTTGTGGTGTCAGTTCCAGTCAGTTCCCCGTCTTCAAAACGTTTTTCAAAATCCATAGCATACGCTTCTTTGCCCTTATCAAAAGGCCTTTGTATGCACCTGCCCGCGGGTGTATAATATTTGGCAACCGTCAGGCGCAGTGCAGCTCCGTCTTCCATATCATATTGTTCCTGCACCAGTCCCTTACCATAAGTTCTGCGGCCTACTATCACACCCCTGTCCCAATCCTGTATGGCCCCGCTCAGTATCTCGCTTGCCGATGCAGAACTTTCATCCACAAGTATAGCCAGCCTTCCTGTTTCAAACATGCCTTTCTCGCCTGCTTTGTATTCCGTTTTAGGTGTATGCAAACCCTGCGTATAAACGATCAGTTTATTATCATCAAGAAATTCATCGGCAACCATAGTAGCCGCATCCAGGTAGCCCCCCGGATTTTCTCTCAGGTCCACAATAAGCTGTGTTATGCCCTGTTCTTTCAACGATTTTAAAGCCTTATTAAACTCGGTATAAGTAGTTGCACTAAAGCGGTTGATCTTGATAAAACCCGTATTGCTATCCAGTTTCAAGTCTGCATCTATGCTATAGATCGGCACTTCATCCCTGATTATCGGCACCTGTTTTTCCTTCCCGCTTATAGGCTCTCTCAGTGTCACATTCACCGTACTGTGCTGCCTGCCCCTCAGCATATGTATAATGCCCTGCGATGTTATTTTTTTACCCGCTACCAGGCTATCACCCACCTTCACCAATTGGTCGCCCACTACTACGCCCGCCCTTTCAGCCGGTCCGTTCTCTATCACCGCAATAACCTCTATCGTATCCCTCACTATCGAAAACTCCACACCTATCCCGAAAAAGCCACCCTCCAGGTCCTCGTTCACCCCCTGCACTTCATCACCCGGTATATATACAGTATGCGGGTCCAGGTTCTTTAATATTCCGCTTATAGCCTCCTTATACAGTTGGCTTTTATCTATCGTGTCTACGTATTTTGCATGCACCAGGTCTATGATCTCCTCCAGCCTGTCATTCCTTTGCATCACCGTCTGTATATCCCGCTTGTTGCGTAAGGTATCATGCAAATCAAAGCCGAATACCATTCCGGCAATCATTACCAGCGAAAAAAGCAGCGGTGTCCAAACCTGTAGCCTGCCCTTTCTTTGTTCATCCATATTTATAAAATGCCCACAAAGGTACTCCCAAAAACCCTATAAAATGAAAGATGATATATTTATTTGTTCTCAGGCTTTATGCACTATTCAGCGACCACCGCCGGTGGCGGTGGTCGCACATTTCAGGGTTCACCCCCCATTCTGCAGGTTTAACTTTTTACATAAAAAATTAAATTGTTGTAGTCGAATATACTTATATTTGATTATAATTTAACTATGTAGAAAAATATCATGAAAACTGTAATGACCGCATTTTGGGTTAATAATCATGTCACTGTTCCTATTGACTGGCAATGTGAAGATTTAGCGGATTATACTATAAATGGAATAACATATCCCATTGCTTATAAAATATCAGATATTGTCGGCCATACTCTTTCTAACTCACAAATTGCAAACCACATTGTATTATTTCACAACGGAAATGAATATGTATTTAATATTCCTGCTAAAAATGATTTAACAGTCGAAGACCAATCCGTTTTGCTGCTTATCAAACAAGCCACATTGCAAAGTTTAGCCAAGAGATATTAGAAGTTTAAAAGTTCTTTTGACTCTATTTCTAAATTACGACTAATATGAAAGACGAAGACTTGGTAATATCTCATGTAGTTGGATATATGCTATCAGTTATGAAATTTCATAGCAAAAACATAACAAAATTCAAAGAGGAATTCAGTGCTATTAGACATGCTGATTATGATTGCTTTTCAGGATTAGTAAAGGCACCACAACCGGAACTTTTGATACAATGGGAAAGTGGTATTATAAAAACCGAAAATTTCTCACAACAAAGTGGTGATGCCGATATAACTATGCACTTCGCAATAGAGCCTTCATTAAAAAAGTTTCTAAATGAATGTACTAAATATTATGGTTATAATAAAGATACCAATATTAGTAATTTACTTTTTCGTAAATGTGGAGCATTTGAAATAGCGGCAAAAGTTCAACTCAATAAAGAATTACAAAATAGGTACCTTCCTAATGCTAAAATAACGCTAGAAAAAACAATTGACGAATTGTGCGGGTATAATAACATACCTGCCGATGAAAAAGAAATATTACATAACGGTAGGCGATTTGTAAATATGGTTAAACTAAATGAAATTAATAAACAATTCACTTCATGGCAGGATGGTATAGTAGCATTTGAATTAGCATGGAATATATGCGAAAAGTATCGATTAAAAATTCTTTAGAAATTTCTTATTGTTAGCACCATATTTTATTAATATCAACTGTACTATTCAACTACTCTCACATTTTTATCCCGACCGCTTCCTGTAATTGAGTATTGCCCAGCCATTAAAAAATACCGCAAATCCCAGTAGCGCCAAAACCTGCATTTTTATATCAGCAAGTCCGCTGCCCTTCAGCACCACCATGCGCATCACCTCTATAAAATAAGATACCGGATTGAACCAGGTAAGCACCTGCGCCCAGTGTGGCATACTCTCAATAGGTGTAAATAAACCACTCAGTAAATTAAATATCATCGTTATGAAAAATGATACCAGCATAGACTGTTGCTGTGTCTGCGCATAAGTGGACATTAATAAACCCAGGCCCAGGATAGCCAGCAGGTAGATGGAAGCGAAAATATAGATAGTTACATAATGTCCCAATGGCACAATGCCATATACTACCCTTGCAATTGTTAACCCAATGGTCAATATGCCAATTGCCAATATCCAGAAAGGGATCAGCTTACCCAATATGAATTGCCATTTCTTAATAGGGCTTACATTGATCTGCTCGATAGTTCCCATTTCCTTCTCCCGCACAATATTATTCGATGCAAATGAAGACCCTATAATAGTAAGCAGCATCACCAATATACCCGGCACCATAAAGACATGGTAATTCATGTTAGGGTTATACCAATCAGAAAAAGTAACCCCTATCATCGGCTGCGGATTAAAACGCGGCTGCTGTATCCATTTATCGCGTATCTCCTGGTTATAGTCCTGTATAATACCCTGTATATATCCTCCGCCCAACCCTGCTTTTACACCATTAATAGCGTTCACAGCAATAAGTAAAGGCGCTTTATTATCCTGCACCATATCCCGCTCAAAATGCGCAGGTATCTCCAGTACTAAATCAGTTTTGTCTAGTTCTATAGAATGCATGGCCTGCGGAAAAGTGGCACTGTAATCCCGCAACCTGAAATAACCTGAAGAAATAATTTTATTTATCAACAACCTGGAATATTCGCTATGGTCATGGTCCACTACTCCCAGGTTAATGTTTTTAATTTCGTAATCAGCAGCCAGTGGCAATATCAGCAACTGCACCATCGGCATGATAAACAAAATCTTCAGGATAGACGGGTCACGCACTATCTGTATTAGTTCCTTCCGCAATAAAAATAGTAAGGTCCTCATGCCAGCCTGATTTTAAATTTTTTAATGCTGATCCCCAGCAACACTACGGTCATACCTGCAAGCACCAGTGTTTCCTTCCACACCGCCCCAAAGCCCAGGCCCTTTATCATGATCGACTTCACAATAATATAGTACCATTTTGCCGGGACAATATTCGATATCACCTGCAAAGGCCAGGGCATATTCTCCACCGGGAACAAAAAACCGCTGAATAAAAGCGTAGGCAAAAACAAACTCATCATAGACACAAACTGTGCCGTCTGCTGTGTTTTTGCACTATTCGAGATCAATATCCCCAGCGAAAGTGCAGTTATTGTAAATAATATACTCTCACCCATCAATAACCACAAACTGCCCACCATAGGCACATCCAGCACAAAAACACTCAACAATAAGATACAAATGATATTCAGAATGGAAACAAGCAGGTAGGGAATGGTCTTGGCAATAATAATGCGGAAAGGTTTTAATGGCGAAACAAGAATTACCTCCATAGTCCCCATTTCTTTTTCTTTTACAATGGCAATAGAAGTCATCATAGCGCAAACCAGCATCAGCACCAGCGCCATCACCCCCGGCACAAAACTATATGCGCCCTTTAGCTCCGGGTTATATAGCATGCGCACTTGTGTATTAATAGTATATGGCAATGCCTCGTTCTGTGTCAGCGTTTGCTGGTAATCATTGATGATAGATGATGCATAATTGGTAAGCATATTAGCCGTATTAGGGTCTGACGCATCCGCTATCAATTGTATCTGAGCATGATTAGTATGTAAAAGATCAGAACGAAAATTGCGGGGAAACACTACCGCCATCCTTATTTTACCCTGCCGGAAAGTAGCCCCGATCTCGTCATAGGAATACACATTTTTCAATAAACTAAAATAACGGCTTGCAGATATTTCATCCGAAATGGCAGTAGTAGCCTCATCCCTCGATTGGTCAAAAATGGCGATCTCGGCGTTCTTAACTTCATTGGTCAGGGCAAAACCATACAATAATATCTGCACAATAGGCATCCATATCAGGATGAACAA
>CAIYVS010000318.1 GCA_903929655.1 uncultured Bacteroidota bacterium
CGTAAGGCTAATGGTGAGAGTGAGGGTCAGGCTCTGGGAAAACGACACTGACAAGAAAAATACAAAAACTAGATGCAAGCCTTCCTATAGCTGACGAAACAACAATAGGCATCGATATACGACGACACATTTTTCAAGGAAATACTAACCAACAGGATTTTAAAATCAATATCTGGGATTTAGGCGGTCAGCAAGTTTATCAACCATTACATCAACTATTTTTTTCTAAACGAAGCATGTATATTTTGGTAACAAATGGAAGACTAGAAGAAAATTTAGAACAATTTTGGCTACCAGCACAAGAATTACTTGGTGGCGATAGCCCCATGTTAGTTGTATTTAATAAACATGGTAAGATTGAGGCCAAAACTCCCATTAATTCTATTAAAAGCAAATATCCTAATGTTAAAGGGCAACTATGGGTCATAGATTTATCAAAGGATTTTGAATCACTATTGCAATTTGCAAGTGAACTGGAATACCGTGTAAGGAATTTGCCTCAATTTATAAAAGGAGAAAAACTTCCCAAAAGCTGGGTAGCTATTCGCAATGAACTCGAAAAAAATGCAAGTAACTATATTAGCTTACAGGATTATAGAAACCTGTGTGAGAAGAACGGTATTGGAGAGATTCCTAAACAAGATTATTTAAGTGATTATTTGCATGATCTGGGAATATTGTTAAGATATAGAGATAATGAATTGCTAAATAAAATCGTAATTCTGAAGCCTAAATGGGCTTTAGACGCTATTTATAGCGTATTGGATCATACCCGCGGCAATAAAACAGGCGTATTCGAAAAAAGACAGTTATTGTCTATTTGGAATAAAAAGGAATATATAGACGTGACGGATGACTTATTAGCTCTCATGGCAAAGTTTGAACTATGTTTCAAAATTGATGATGAAGAAAAATATTTAATCCCATTTTTATTGCCATCGGATCAATCACCTGATTTTTTATGGAATAAAGTTCAATCTACAATAGTGAAGTATGAATATGATTTTATGCCTAAAGGTATCATTAGCAGATTAATTGTGAGATTGAATAAATTAATAAACAATAGTGAATATCGACTATGGAAAGAGGGGGTAGTTTTTGAATATGAGAATACTCGGGCTTTAGTAACTCAATTTGCCAATAAAAGAATTGAAATTTCTGCAAAAGGTCAATATCCATTTACCCTATTAACAGTTATTTGCAAAGAAATTGACGATATTAATTCTAAGTACTATTTCAGTGATAGAATGAATGTAAAAAAAATGATACCCTGCAATTGCGATAAATGTTCCCAAACAGATATACCTCATTATTTTTTTTACAATGATATTTTGCAAAGAGATGGCAACGGCAAAAGGACCATTGAATGTGCAAACCCACCATATAATGAGGTGAATGTAAAAGAGCTTTTAGATAATTTTGAAAATAAAGCTTTAAAAGTAAATACTGACAGAAAAGCAAGAAAGATGTTTGTTTCATACTCAAAATATGACGAGGCATATCTCCAGGATTTTGAAGAACATTTGGTAACACTTAAGACTGAGGGTTTAATAACATTTAATTGTCGTGAAATTGAGCTTGGCAAGGAGTGGGATAAAGAAATAAAGAAGCAAATTGATGAATGCGATGTAATGGTATGCCTATTAAGCGTAAAATTTCTAAATACAGACTACATCGGTAAAATAGAAATACCAAAGGCAATAGAACAAAACAAAATAATTATTCCGATAATAATTAAAGCTTGTGATTGGGAAGATTCAGAGCTTGGAAAATACCAGGCTACTCAAAGAGGAAAAATAGTTTCTCTTGATAATGACTTAAAATTATTAGGAAAGATAAAAGCATATACAGCAGAAGAAAAAGATGCATTCTGGACTGCTATAATTAAAGAATTCAGGAAAAAGATATTTTCATAAATCACATCAAAGACAAATAATTATAAACTATTTTGATAAATGGAGGATTTTATTCATTTATATACAAAACTTTGCTCCATGTTTACGATATTTGTATGCTTTACATTTTTAAATTTTATTTTGTGTTAAAGAGAGCATTGCCACCAGTACACCCCGGAGATATTTTGAGGGAAATGTTTATTAAAGAACATAAGCTTACCATTACAGAAGTAGCTAAAGGTTTAGGCATGGCCCGGGCCAATCTTTCTGCAGTAGTAAATGAACATGCAGGGATCAGTCCTGAGCTTGCTGTAAAATTGTCGGAGGCATTTGGGAATACGGCTCAATTCTGGCTCAATCTGCAAAAGAATTATGAATTATTTTACGCTGAAAGAAGTATAAACAGGAGCAGTATCCGTCATTTTGCAAAAGCATCATGAATAAAAATTCCTCGCTTACCTTATCAAAGTAACATCACCCTTAAAAAAGTATTTTTTATTTTCCACGCCACCTGTATAAGAAGCCTCATACATATAAGTGCCGATCTCATAAGGCACCCCTTTATAGGTTCCATCCCAACGTGCAGAGGGGTCATGACTTGTGAAGACTAAAGTGCCCCAGCGGTCGAAAATGGAAAAAGTATAATTGCTCACCTGGCATTCGGTTTTTATCAGTGGTCTTACCCCTTCATTCAGGCCGTCATGATTAGGTGTAAAAGCATTGGGCACAAAACATGCGCAATTACAAAAGCCTCCCGTTAAATGTATAGTGTCTGTGTTGCTGCAAACACTGTCCTTAACATATACCCAGTATAGGCCGGTATCAGATATGTTGACGAAAGCATTCGTGCTTCCATTGCTCCAGAGTATGGATGAGTTAATTGGAGCAATAGCATGGTATGTTATATTAAATGGCGCATCCATGCAAACAAGAGAATCATTAAGATGTTGCTGCAGGTTTAATATGCTGACATGTACCGTATCGTTTTCAGAACAACCCTGTTCACTTACCAGCACAGGATATGCACCGGTATTGCTGAAGGTATGGCTTTGACCTGTACTGCCGTCCTGCCACAAATAGGAGGCACTATCAAGAGGCATATGGGCTGTTACGGGTCCGCATGCTAAAGTGTCTATAGAAAAAAGGAGATTGGCATTATTAAAACGGATATGAAAAGTATCAGCCTGGGAGCCACAAGCAATAGTGCAGAATACCCAATAAGTGCCGGGACTGGATAGTGTTATAGAAGTGCTCGTTACGCCATTGCTCCAGAGGTAGGAGCTATACCCCTGTGGTGCACTGAGCGAAACAGAATTTTTAGTGCAAATGACCGTATCAGTGACTTTGTTTATGATACCCGAATCAATTAAGGTAACATTAAAGGTATCAATAAAATTACCTGATGAGCATGTGCCGTGACATTTTAACCAGAAAGTTCCGGAAGCACTTACCTGCATTGAAGAAGTGGTGTCTCCGCTGCTCCAGAGGTAGGGTGAGTTGCTGGAAAGTGGAGCTTGTAAAATGGCATTCCCGGAGCATAATGAGGTGTCAATTACATTAATGATCGTCCCTGTATCTATGATGTTCTGGAATTTTGCTACAAATAAATATTCTTCTCCGGGGTTAGTAGCAACGAGAATATCATTTGCGATTCTTATACTGTCGCTCAGGTAATCACTGCATAAATATACATTTCCCCAGGGGTCGCATGCTATTCCGTTTTGGTCATCACCGCCCCCACCCAGGGCACCAAATCCAACCACTCCACCCGACAGATTGTAGCCAGCAATAAATATAGGGTCCCGGTTGTCCTGCACAGGAGTATAAAGAATATGCCCGTCGATATTGGCGCTATCATTAATGCCGCTAAAATTTCTTCCCCAGGATCCGCTCACCCAAACTTCACCGCAAGATGCAAGCGCCACTGAATAGCCATTGATATGAGAGGTAGGGGATGAGATGGTTTTGTGCCAGGTAATAGTATTAGCAGCAGATACCTGGATCAGGAATAATGCATTATATGAATCACCGGGATAAGCTCTTGAGAGTAAGGTAGCCCCAAAACTGATAGTACTATCACCAAAACCACCGGCCATATATACATTGCCTGCCTGGTCATTGGTCATTCCTACGCCTATGGCGCCATTATAACCACCACCTGCTTCAGCCCATAAGGGTGTTCCGGAAGGGCTGAATTTCGCAATAAAGGCTATCTGGCTGCCATATGGATTATTAAGAGTTGAAGAACCAACAATGCAGGTGGGCGATGTGAAGCCACCACTGATATAAACATCCCCTGTTGAAGAAACCGTCATGCCAAATGCATCATCCATACCGCTGCCTCCCATATTAGATGCCCATTGCGCGTTTCCTGAAGGGTTATATTTGGCAATAAAAACATCATCAGAGTCGCCGCTAGGATTGGTATTGGTAACCGTAAAGCTTCCTATAGTATTGGTAGTAGCCTTATAATCACCGGCTACAAAAATATTTCCGGCAGCATCAGTGCTCACCCCACCCCATGTAATGACAAGGTTATTAGAACTGGTGGAAAATAAGTTACTAAATAATGAAATATTATAAAACCCTGATGCAGTTCCCGAAGTTTTAGCCCATATTACATTTCCCAATGGATCAAATTTTACAATAAAATACTGGCATATACTGGAATTGGAAGAAGTATTAACTAAAGTGCTATTACCTATCTGGATTTGTGTGCCGTCAAAAACACCTAATAATATCAAATTACCGGACGGGTCAGCGGCAATAGCTACAGGGCATGATTCTCCCGTTTGTACCCCATTTGCCCAAATCACATTCCCGGAGCTATCATATTTTACGACAAAGGCTTGAACGCCCCCCCATGCGCTTGCTGTTGAAGAATATGGTATTGTAATAGAGCCGAGCGTAATTGGCGAAGCTACAAATATTCCTGCGGCAAACACATTTCCGGAATTATCGCATGCAACAGGCCATCCATCCACTTCACCACCGGTATTGCCCCTGCCCCATTTCCATGTCTGGGCATACGAACCGGGTATGAAAATAATCAGCAGAAAAAGCAGTAAAAGAGAATTTAAACAGTGAAGGGGGCTTTTTTTCATATAGATAAATTATAGGATTAGCAGACTAAGTTAATAAATATCTTCCATAATTGTATACGTAGTATTGTTTTAAATTCAAAGAAACTAAAACGAAGGGTTTATATGATAACATAAAAATGAAGACGTATAAAAGTGGTCTAATCCTTGTGTAGATAGAGGAAATATAGAGAAGACGCCCATAACTAACGGGAATTAGATCAAGGAGCTAAGCAATTGATCTGCAAAAATCAAATGCATCTGCAAAAGTAAAAGAGAGAGGAAAGTTTGTAAAAACAAGATCAAACAGAACTGGAACTCCCCAATAGAGTCAGCTTTACAGAACGCTTCTCATGCTCATTATAAATAATAAGCCTCGAAGCTATCAGAGGCGCCAGGAAAGACTTGAGCGAAGAAAGGTTGATATTCAATTCCTGCATCAGCGTATCAATAGCAATGGCAGGGCGGGGCTTCATCTCCTGTGCACTCAGCTCCTTTATTTTATCTAATACCCGGTTTACCACTATGCTTTTTTTAATAAGAAAGATTTCAACTTAATGTTTACAGGATGCTCTATAATAAAAGTCCCTTTTTCATGGTCCTTGATAGTGCGTGCAAAAGCCTCGGAATTGCTCTGGTACACCCCGATCACCTGCATACCCTTAATAACAATATGTTTATCAGCATGCAAAATAGTAAACTCTTCTTTATGCTTTTTGTAGTAAGAAATCTCCTGCCCTATCTGGTCAACCTCGTCTATTATGTCCATGTTTATGAAAAAGCATTGCGCTTGCAATGCCTCTAAAGGTAGCCCAATAAAGCGGGCATTAAAAATATACTTTCTCATGGCATCCAAAACATCCTGTGAATGATTATCTGGCAATTAAACCTTAATAATTATTTTACTTATTTCTATTTGAATATTATTATTTTCGTATACACAAAAAAACCAACATCATGCCTTACTCCGACCTGCATTGCCATCCTTTTTTAAGGCCATATGAAGAAAACGATCCCACTGCCCTTGGCGACATGCCATCCGACCCCGGAGATGTGCGCTCCGTATGGCATACAAAAACCGAAATCAAAATACTAACCGACCTGGAGCAATCCCTTGGCTTTGTTGGCTATACAGAATCCGATTTTGGCAACGTATTGATGTATAATAACGGCGCCATACTGGTAGCAAGTCATTACGCGGTAGAAAGCGGTTTCTTTCAGCTTAAAAAAGGAACTGTCTTAGATGATATTCTCAGGTTATTTCATATTCAAAACATAAGTGCCGATCTCTTGGGCAATTGGGTGTCGCGATTTAAGCTAGTGAAAATTGAGTCTATAGAAGATTCGCGTTACGATTATTTCAATGACTTATTAAACCAGTTCAACTATGCATCTACGCAGGCTGCATTTAGTCCTCATCCTGCGGGTGATGCACTGAATGGGAAATCTTATAGCATAGCCAGTCCCGGTGAACATGTCAAAACAGGCCCCAATGATATAAAAGTTGTTTTCAGCATAGAGGGGGGCAACTGTTTATGGCACAATTATAATGCCGACGGAACCATCTGGGACGGCAACAATTTTGACGCCAGCAAAATCTGGAACGGCAGGGATTTTGCCGGGAAGTTTGACAACAATACTCTGCGGGCATACCAGCTTCTGCCCGGCGATGATTTCAGGAATAAGGTTTCTCCCGCCATTATCACAGGTCCTGTAGATCAGATGAACGAATTAATTCCTTGGGCCGTCTGCAGCCAGGTATTACAAAACCTTAAAGATCTGAAAACACATGCCAGCAGGCCATTCTTTATAACATTAGGCCATCATTTTTATAATGGGGTTTGTGGACATGCGGCCAGCCTCCAGGCGCTCAAGGGTCTTGTCGATCAGTCATACGGAATGAATTCAGACATCACCAACCTGGGCTGGATGATCATAAACGAGATGTTGCAGGATGCCGGCAACAGGATATTGGTAGATGTAAAGCACATGTCATGGAGATCAAGGCAGAGTTATTATGCTTTCAGGCAAAATTATTACCAGGATGTACCCATTATTTTTTCGCACGGGGCAGTGTTTGGCGGGCATTTTAAAGATGGTGCTATCGTAAATTCTCCGGACTCCATAGCAACTCATTTTTACAAGCAGGACATCAATTTGTATGATGAAGACATTGCAAATATTGTCAGTTCCGGAGGCCTTATAGGGCTCGAAATTGACCAGCGTATAAACGGGGCAAAAGCAGATGGACATAACGCGGAAATGATAGGCTATAATATGCTATATATTGTAAAACAGGCTTCCGCCCTGCCGCTGCCCGCAGGCTCCTCTGCGTGGGATTTTATATCGCTTGGCACAGATTATGATGGCATCATTAATCCAACACCGGGTTTTGGTACCGCAAAAAGCATATATAGTTTAAAGACCATAGTGAATGATCAGCTCACTACATTCCTAAACACAGATGATGGCAGGCTAAGCAACCCGCAAGGTTTAGCATTATCTGTAATAATGGATAAAATATTCTATAAAAATGTAATGGATTTTGTGAATAAGTACTATAAATAAGGCTTTATAAGGCTCAAATTGTGGATTATTTTATGCTAAACTCTTTCCTTTTTTTGTACCTTTGCGCGCAAATTATCATTCAGATATAACATAATATGTCGGGACAACTTAAAGAAGTTCGTAATCGTATAAAATCTGTAACAAGTACCCAGCAGATAACCAAGGCCATGAAGATGGTGAGTGCAGCCAAATTGCGCCGTGCGCAGGATGCCATCATCCAGATGCGTCCTTACTCACAAAAACTGCAGGCAATGCTTAGCAATATTGTCAGTAGCGCATCAGCAGGTGTAAGCATGTCCCTGGCAGAAGAAAGACCGGCGGAAAAAGTGTTGCTCATACCCATTACCAGCGATCGCGGGCTTTGCGGGGCATACAATACCAACGTTATTAAGCTTACCCGTCAGGCAATAGCAGATAAATACAGTGCCCAGAACGCCAAAGGCAATGTTACCATACTGCCCATAGGCAAGAAGAGCTATGAATATTTTCTGCGCAACAATTATAAAATAATAGATAATTACTGGACCATCTTCAGCGATCTCAGCTTTGACAATGTGCGCAAGGCCGCAGTACATGCCCAGCACGCTTTCATCAATAAAGAATTTGACAGGGTAGAACTGGTTTACAGCCAGTTTAAGAACGCAGCCACCCAAACTTTTGTTTGCGAAGCGTACCTGCCCATACCCAAAACACCCAAAACAAAAGGAGCCAAAAGCACCGATTTTATATTTGAACCCAATATAGAAGTGTTGTTGCAGGATCTGATGCCTAAGATACTGAACACACAAGTGTACAAAGCAGTGCTGGACGCCAATGCTTCAGAACATGGCGCCCGTATGACTGCCATGGATAAAGCCAGCGAAAATGCCAACGAATTGCTGCGCTCACTCAAGATCAGTTACAACCGCGCCCGCCAGGCCGCCATCACTACCGAACTTACCGAGATCGTAAGTGGTGCCGCTGCTTTACAAGGTTAGAAAAATACTCTTTATACAAGGCCTCTGCACAGATGTGCAGAGGTTTTCTTATTTTTAATGAAATTTTCCGGTATGAAATATGGGTATGTAGTACTATTTGTGCTGTTATTGGTTGCGATCGGCAGCTATGCGCAGAACGCAAGGGTAAAGAGATTTACAACACCACTTGCAGGTACTGTTGTGCTTAGGGATGTAGATGATAAGTACAATGCCCAGGTATTTAATCTGGAAGCGCCGGAACCGGATGGAGCTGCAGACCAGCAAAAGCTTGCAGAAATAAAACAACAGATGGGTAAAATATACCCAAGACATAAAAGCATACATCCTGCAGCCAAAACTACATCAGTACCTCAGCCAACAATAGCTATATCCTTTGTTGCTGATTCACTGGCAGGTATTCCTCCTGACAACTATATGGCCATTAACAAACAAGACTCTGCTGTGGCTGTTATGAATTCTACCATAGCCATACATAATGCCCTTACGGGCCAGATGACCTTCAGAAAAAGTATTCAATTATTCTCATCATCGGTAAGTCTGAACGGCACCAATGATTACCGTTTTGATCCTAAAGTGATGTATGACCCGGAAGCTGACAGGTTTATCTGCGTTATGCTGAACTCTGTTAATACACTTATCGGTTCCGGAGTAGTAGACCATAACTGGATCGTGGTAGGTTTCTCGCAAACCTGCAGTCCCTCAGGAACCTGGAAATTTTATAAGTTTTTTGGCGACTTTGCAAGTGACACTACTTTTTTTGATTATCCATGCATTGCTTTTACCCATAATGAACTATTTATTACAGGCAATAAAGTAAGAGATAATGTAAGCTGGCAAACAGGTTTTAAAGAATCTGTTATTTACCAGGTCCGCAAGCAGGATGGTTATGATGGTAATGCAACACTCAACTACCAGTTGTGGGATAGTGTTACTTATAACGGAGACTATATACGTAACTTATATCCGGTAAAAGGGAGTGGCAGCATTGGTGGCCCCTCACAATATTTTTTAGGTAACAGGATACTTGATGCGCAGAACGATACGATCTTCCTGGTAAAAATACCTGATACAGCAGGCAGCAGCAGTAATAATTTGGTAGTAAATGCACTTGTATCAAATATCCCTTATGGAGTGCCGCCAAACGGTCGCGAACCCGATACCTCTGTGCAATTAATGACCAATGACGGCAGGATACTGGGAGGCTATTTTCAGAATAATGATATACAATTTGTAAGTACCTCTGTTGATACAAATAATGGTGCTGCGGGTATTTATCATGGCACTATCAGCAATTATGCAAGCTCACCTGTGCTTACCGCCCATCTTTTTAGTATTGATAGTATTGATTTCGGATATCCTAATATCTCATATGCCGGCGCACAGGGAAGCGGCAACCAGTCCATTATTTCATTTGATTATACCGGCCCTCATACTTATCCTGGCTATGGAGCTATATTTTATGATGGGACAAATTATTCTCCTTTGTTAACTATAAAAAGCGGAGATAGCAGTATAGTAAGACCAGGCATTGGCGCATCTCAGCGATGGGGAGATTATAGTGGTTCTCAACCGGACTGGAACGCAATAGGCTGCGTATGGGTAGATGGCATTTACGGAAGAAAAGACCATAACTATGGTAATTATATGGCTAAATTAAATTCGCCCTATTTTACTAGTGTATCAAATATAGCGTCAACCCAAAACAGTTCATTGCTTTATCCCAACCCCTCATGGCAGTTCGTGAAATTTGAATTTTCGCTGGATAAAGAACAAGTAATTAATTTTGTCATTTACAATTCCTTGGGGCAAGTGGTTGATAAACTGCTAAGTCAGAATTGCAAAGACGGACGAAACAGGATACAGTTTAATGTAGCCCCTCTTGCAACAGGTACTTACTTCCTGAAAGCTTTTGGCGACAAGGGGAATATTATTTCCACCAACACTTTTGTAAGACAATAGTCAGACATGTTATTATCACAGCCTATACCAAATCGCACTTTATAGCATGATGCACCAGCTTTTTTTCAATCTTACACTGGCATTCCGTGCTATACGTAACAATATGTTGCGTTCCGTACTTACTATACTTATTATTGGTTTAGGTATTACGGCGCTTGTAGGTATCCTTACTTCCATAGAAGTGATGAAAATAGGTATTACTTCTAATTTTAGCAGTATGGGGTCCAATTCATTCCGCGTAACCAATGATATCATAAAAAAGAAAAGAAGGGGAGGCGGTTTTGAACGTAGAGAAACAGAAGCTAAGGACATAACATATGATGATGCCAGGAGTTTTAAAGAAAGGTTTCGTTTACCATCAGAAGTAGGTTTATCCGTCACTTGCACACCCATCGCCACAGTTCATTATGGTTCGGAAAAAACAAACCCCAATGTCAGGGTAACAGGAGTGGATGGATCTTATCTGTCGATATCCGATACCAAGCCTGTAGTTGGCGGTAATTTCTCTGCCAGCGATCTTGCCTCGGGAACCTTTGTCTGTATTTTAGGTAATGGCATCGCTAAAAAACTATTTAAAAAGAACTGGGCAAAATCGCTAAATGAAATTGTATCGGTGGGAGATATCAAATACCGGGTAATAGGCGTATCAGAATCAAAAGGCGGTAGTATGATCATGAATGCCGATAACACCGTATTGATCCCTCTTGCTACCGCCAGATCGGTATACGGGTCCGGGCAGTCTTTTGTAATTAATGTCAAGTCACCGAATTTAGAGGCTAAAAATCTTGCATCAGAAGAAGCAGAAGGACTCTTCAGGGTAATAAGAAAATTGCCCTTGGGCACTGCAGACAATTTCAGCATCAGCCAGAATGACAGTATTGCCAATACATTGCTTGATGTAATGAAATATGTACGCTGGGCTGCTGTGCTGATAGGTATCATAACTTTGCTTGGCTCTGTAATAGGGCTTATGAATATTATGTTGGTATCGGTAGGCGAGCGCACAAGGGAAATAGGGGTAAGTAAAGCTTTGGGCGCAAGGTCGTCCACCATCAAACAGCAATTTCTTACAGAGTCTATTATGATTAGCTTAATGGGCGGAACGGTAGGGGTTATATTCGGAATGCTGGTAGGAAACCTGGTAGGGCTTGTTTTCAAAACAGGCTTTATAGTGCCCTGGTTATGGATTCTCCTGGGTGTGAGCCTCTGCGCATTAGTTGGTATTATTTCTGGTATCTACCCTGCCATTAAAGCCGCAAAACTGGATCCTATTGTTGCCTTAAGATATGAATAAAGGAAGCTATGGCAGAGGATAGAAATTTTTCAACAGGCTTAATTTATAAGTCAACAGGCAGTTGGTACTTGTTGCGCGATGAACAGGGGAAATTTTGGAATGCAAGAATAAAAGGCAAACTTAAAATTGACGATGATATCTCATCAACCAATCCCATAGCCGTAGGCGATAAAGTACTTTTTGAAATAGAAGACCAGGAAGAAGATACCGTAATAATAAGCACCATTAAAGACAGGCATAATTATATAGTAAGGGTATCGCCGCACAATAAAAATCAAAAACATATTGTAGCCGCCAACCTGGACCTGGCATTGCTGGTAGTGACTATTGCAGAGCCGCGCACATCGCAGGGCTTTATAGACCGTTTTTTAATTACAGCAGAGGCATACCATATTCCTGCCATTATTGTTGTTAATAAAACAGATCTGCTCAAGCCGAAACACCGGGAACAATTAGAACATTGGACCTTTATGTATAACAAAGCCGGCTACGAAGTATTCCCGGTAATAGCCCTGGAAGATGCTACCTTATTGGCGCTTGAGGACAGGATAAAAAATAAAACCACCTTGTTCAGCGGTCATTCCGGTGTCGGGAAGAGCACACTCATCAATCATTTGTTGCCAGGGATTGACCTGAAAACACAGGAAGTTTCAGGATGGAGTGGTAAAGGGCAGCATACTACCACCTTCGCACAGATGTTTGACATGCCCGGCGGTGGAAAAATAATTGATACCCCCGGTGTAAAAGAATTTGGTTTGATAGACCTGGAAAGGGAAGTACTATCGCATTATTTCCCGGAGATGAAAGCATTACTTGCGAAATGCAAATTCAATAATTGCCTGCATGTTAATGAGCCGGGTTGTGCAGTAAAAGAAGCAGTATTCAATAAACAAATTGCAGAAGAAAGATACCTGAGCTACTTGGGAATACTGGAGGGTATAGAAAAAAAGTGGTAAAAGACTGAGCTGAGATTGAATTGATCTGGCTGCCCGATTTCTCTCTGCCTGCAATTATTAATTTCAACCTTGTAAATCATAAATAACAGATAAACATGCTTATTTACAACGTTACGATCAAAGTAGAAACGGCTATTGCAGACGAATGGCTGCAATGGATGAAAGACGAACATATACCGGAACTATTGCAAATAGGTCTGTTCACAGACGCTAAACTATACCACCTGCTGGAGCAGGATGAACAGGAAGGCATTACCTGCGTTGCACAGTATTTTTGCCAAAACATCGAAGATTATAATGCCTATATTTCCCTGTATGCTCAGAAAATGAGGGAAAAAGGCTTAAATCGCTTCGGAAGCAGGTTTATAGCTTTCCGCACCCTGATGGAAGAAGTGGAATAAGCCGCCTCTGTGGCTCACAGACAGTGTTTCTCCCCTACACAAAATCCTTGCCAATATCATGTAATCCCTTACAGTAAAGGGTTTTATAATGTTTTACTAAATGTGCACAAGTTGTTGAAATCCCGGAAATCCATGTAAAGCTGCAACAGGCAAGGCTTTTGGGTGAAAAATTTTTTTTGCGGGATATTTGGAAGTGTTGTAAAGGTGAGTATATTTGTCCCATCCTCAAAAATTATTTCACAACAAAACACACACAATTATGAACAAAGCTGAACTAATCGACAAAATGGCAAAAGATGCCGGTGTTACTAAATCACAAGCTAACGATGCATTGGATTCTTTTACGAATGCAGTGGTTGCAACCTTGAAAAAAGGTGATCGTGTTACGCTGGTAGGCTTCGGTACATTTTCGGTTTCTGAGCGTTCTGCACGTAATGGCCGTAATCCTCAAACTGGTGAGGTGATCAAGATCAAAGCCCGCAAAGTGCCTAAATTCAAGGCTGGTAAAGAATTTTCTACTAAGATCAGCAGCAAAAAATAAGGCTTCATCTAAAATTACAAAAAGGCAAGGAGCTACAAGGTTTCTTGCTTTTTTATTTGATATACGTACTTAAAGGGGGCAATTCAAATTTTCGCATACACAAAACAATATTTTATAACAACATGTATGTAGAGACGGGCTGCATCCCGTCTCTACGCAACACTCACCACGACGCATTGTACTACTATTACAGCGAAAATTTGAAATGCACCCACTTAATGGGATTATGATGAATATTTTGTTAAATCCCTTATCTTCGCATTCTAAACAATTTTTATGGGCAGAGGTGATAAAAAAACAAAACGCGGTAAAATACAGATAGGAAGTTTCGGTAAGAAACGTCCTGCAAGTGCAGCAAAGAAAACTGCGAAAAAAGCGTAAGCAAACACATTCGTAATAATGCGGCAATAAAGTAATTTGGCACTTTCCTGATTATTAAATTGTCGCATTTTTATATCCACACGTTTTCACACTAATATTTTTATGGCTGTTTTTCACAACAAAAACCTGTCTGATAAAAATTTTCTTATTACCGGGGGAGCCGGTTTTATCGGTTCTCATCTGGTAGAATATTTGCTCACAAACGGTGCTGCTAAAGTGCGCGTACTGGATAATCTCGCCACCGGTTCTGCAAATAATGTGCAACTCTTTTCCGGCAACAGCCGCTATGAATTTATAGAAGGGGATATACGCGATTTCGAAACCTGCAAAAAAGCATGCAGCGGTATAGATCATGTTTCACACCAGGCTGCGCTTGGTTCTGTGCCACGCTCGGTAAAAGACCCTGTCACCAGCAACGAAGTGAATGTAAGCGGGCAGCTCAACATGCTTACGGCGGCCAAAGATACCGGTGTAAAAACCTTTATCTACGCATCATCATCCGCAGTGTATGGCGATGAGCCCAACCTGCCTAAACAAGAAGAGAAGACCGGTAATCCTTTATCTCCTTATGCCGTTACCAAAAAAACCAACGAACTGTACGCCGATGTTTTTGGCAGGCTGTACGGAATGAAGATAGCAGGTTTAAGATACTTTAATGTATTTGGCCCCCGGCAAGATCCCGAAGGACCTTATGCAGCAGTCATCCCCTTGTTTGTAAGTGGCATCTTAAAGAAGACCCCTGTTTACATAAACGGCGATGGTGAGCAAACCCGCGACTTCACCTATGTTGAAAATGCCGTACAAGCCAATATCCGCGCCATGCTCAGCGATAATGAAATGGCTTTCGGAAAAGCATATAATGTAGCAGTAGGCGAAAGGTTTTCGGTAAATCTGCTCTTCAATTCTATTTGCCAGCTCCTGCAGATGCAGCATACTCCCGTTTACAGGGAACCACGCGAAGGCGATATCCGCAATTCCCTGGCCGATATTTCCCGTGCCAAAGAATTGCTGGGCTATGAGCCCACCGAGTGCTTTATGGATGGCCTTAAAATAACCGTTGATTATTTTAAGAAGATGTATTCCTGATGCTTTTGCCTCACTATTTGGCGGATGTTGCATTCCATTACTTATTCAAATATTTTAGATGCCAGTATGAAAAATATTGAAATAAAAAACCCAACCATATAGGCCGGGCTTAAAATAGGTTTACGTTTAACCGCGTCAACTGGCACGTAATTAGACACCTTGAATGCTAAAAAGTACTTCCTTTTATTTTACCATATATATTAATCAATTAAAAATCGCGCCAGCTTTTATGAAAATATCGAAATCTCCATTCAAATGGGAGTGCGAAGGTAATCCTATTTTTAGAAAAACAAAGAGCAATTTGTTATTTAAATAAATTTAATTTATGATGTATTATTAAAAAGGAATCCAAAGTGTCCCAATAGTTTTAAAATAAGCTGCTGCAATTACAGTTTCAATTTGTCCCTCCCATATTTTTTGTTTCAATTTTAAATTATCTCCCTGAGGTTGAATTGAATCATTGCCAATTACGAGAATTAAGTTTTTATGTTTATTGAAGGTTTCTTCCAGATCTTTAAACTTTTTATGAACTCGGCTGTAATGCTCCCAAAAAATCTCACCCTCAACTTCTGTTCGTTGAAATCTTTTAAAAACATCAGAATAGAATACATTCGCAGGAGAAACAACCGTTCTGAAAGAAATTTCAGATGTAGAGAGGCTATAAAGACGATCAATGAACTCTCTTATACGTCTTATACTAAACCCTAATTTTGCACTGGAGAAAAATATATATTTAGCATCATTTGTTGATGTTTCATCGCCATTCCAGCAATAAATTTCTTCCTTTTCTTCTCTAGCTTTTTTCTGCATTGCGCTAATAAAGTCATTTATCGTAGCCTTTACTCGTCTTACATTATTTCTATACGCAACAACTTCTTTTTCAGTTTTCATTTTCTTTGTTGCAGTCGAATCAACAATGTCGTAATACACTACATAATCAAATAAAATAGTTCGATCGCCATAGCGCTCAAACTCCTCAAGCATAGAGCTTACTTTGGGTATTAATTTTGATAAATCATAGCTTAATGTTTGAATCTTCTTATTAATATAGGCAATTGTTCTTTCTTCGTCAAAACTTGCAAAATTGTTTTCAACCTGACTTTTCAAATTTTCTACTAACCGGGATTCACTTTCTTGAAAGATATTATTTTTAACTGTTGTTATCCTGTGAAATAAATTATTCAGCTTCTCAATACTCACTATGAATTGTTGTTCATCGGTATTGTTACTCAGTACCATCTCTAGCAAGTTAACATAGAATAAAATTTGATGGCCAATCTCAGCCATAGTTTGTATATGGCTAGTAAAGATTTTTTCCTCATCTTCTCTTTTTAGAATATTTAATGAGGCCCAATAACTATCCCAATCAAGTGTGGCGAGTTCATTTACCTGGTTTAAAATAAATCTACCTTTTTCAACGGCATTCTCTGCTCCGTTTGTTGCCCAACCAATAGTTTTTTTGTGCAAACTATTTATAGCACGATAGCCTCTATTTTTTAAAATAATATGATAAGTGGATTTTTTATCTAATTGCTTCTGTTGAAACTCTGTAAAGCACTTTTCAAGAAC
>CAIYVS010000319.1 GCA_903929655.1 uncultured Bacteroidota bacterium
ATCTATCCCGGATAAGTTTATGCATTATCTCTCAATTACAAATCTTAAAGTCTGGCTGGTGCCTGCTGCTGATATGCGCAGCAAATAAACACCGTTTGTTAAAGAAGGGTCTAAATGTATTTGTTTGACGAATTCACCATGTTGCAATGATGCATGTTCTTCCTGCAAAATTTTTCCGGGCATATCTAATAGCTGAATAGCAACATCTGCTCCGCTAAAAGAAGGGGCCATACAGCCACTGATGCTAAAAACACCATTATTGGGATTGGGGAACAAACGGATGTCCCCAATCAAATTATTTAATTGTCCCAGACCCAAAGTCACCCTCATCACTATAATATTGCTGACAACATCCTTATTCCATACACAGGGCAGATTACTTTCTGAAACACAGGTTATCTGGTCGCCGTCCACTAAGGTGCTGCTGTTATATACTGAATCTGTTGCTCCTGCTATGATGTTTGAATTTTTATACCATTGGTAGCCAGCCCCGCCATAGGTAGTGCTGACATGAAAGCTCACTGTTTGCCCATACTGAATCATGTTTCCGGGATTTGCAGTAATACTGGCTGTTTGCGTAATAGTAGATGATGAGTCCACCGTCATAACAATATGATTGCTTAGCGCAAAATCCGGAGGGTACAGACAAGTGAAATTGGAGTTCATTACACATAGGAAGCTATCGGCGTTCAATACTCCGGGTATCTGAATACTGCTGTCAGTGGTAGTTGATAAATAAGTGCCGTTTTTGTACCAGTCATAAGTTGGTGCAGTTCCGCCAAAGCTGGTATGTGCAAATAGCTTTGCAGTATCATCAGCAAGGCAGATCAGGTTATTATACAGGGAACTGATCGTCACCCCTGCAAAACCGTAATCAGTAACTGTATCTGTAGAAGTGGTAGCACTTCCACCTCCATTTGTGGCAGTTACAGAAGCTGTATAATGACCACCCACGTTTGTAACATAGTAGGGTAGTACTGTATCTGCAAATCGCTGTATTCGTGAATTACCTGCATCTGCAACATATAAATTCCCATTCTTGTCAGGAAGGCAATTGTCAGGATAAAAAAATTGGTTGGCTGCAGATCCTTGCCCGTTACCTCCTAAAATAGTTATACCACTTGTTGCTCCCGACGCCCATTTCTGAATGCGGTTATTATACAAGTCAGCTATAATGATATTCCCGTTTGTATCAACGTATAAGCCATCAGGGCCGTCCAGTTGATTGGCTGCAGAACCAGCTGTTCCATAATGGTCTCCGGCAACAGTGGTGCCGGAAATGGCTGCGGTTCCCCATTCCTGCACCCTGTTATTTCCAAAATCTGATATGAAAATATTATTGCTGGCATCCAAAAACACAGCTCTTGGAAAATATAATTGGCTATCGGTTTCTCCTGGTCCGTTACCACCTGCGACAGTTATCCCGCTTGTTGCTCCAGGAGCCCATTTTTGGATTCGGTGATTATTTTTATCCGAAACAAAGATATTTCGGTTATTGTCTACAAAAATACCTGTAGGGCTATCAAATTGGTTGGCTGCAGAACCAACACCATTTCCTCCTGCTATAATCACAGGTGTACTTGCACCCGGGGATAGTTTTAAAATGCTGCTATTGTTTTGATTATATGCAGCTATATAAACGGTATCGTTTTTATCAACATAGATTCCATTGAAGAAATTAGTAGTACTACTTGTCAATACAGTTCCGCTATTGGCACCCGGTACCCATTTCCTTATATAATAGATAACTTGAGCACTGATGACAGCGGCGGATGAAACGAATACATTGCCGGCGGTATCTGCAAAGGCATAAAAAACAACACTATCAGTAGCTAATGTTTTGCCATAAGTAAGTAGTTTTTTTGCTTCTGTATCAGCCGGCACACCATTCAGTTTCCAGATGATCTGGGAATCAGGAAGATTGCTTAAAACTGTCAGGGTATCGCCTGTGCATGGTCCTGAAGAAAACAAGGATACAACAGGCTGTGCTTTTAAAGACAGACTTATAAAGATAAATAATACTATTAAGTAAATAGGGTATGCCGGGGTTTTAACATTTGACAAATTAACCATATTAGTGATTTGGACGCATGATTAGCAGGTTCAGTGAATAAATATAGGAATAAAACAGGTTTTAATATAGCATTTTATGTATAATCATTTATAAATAAGCCGCTCCATTGCCAACTTTAATCATCTTTTATTCATGAATTGCAAGTATTTTTGCACCCATTTTTAAGAAAGCTCAATAATGATCATTTTCAAACAATTTACTTTCGATTCAGCACATTTCCTGCCGTTTGTACCCGATGGCCACAAATGCAAAAATGTGCATGGACATACTTACCAGCTCACTGTTTTTATAGAAGGAGCGCTGGACCCACAGATAGGCTGGGTAATGGATTTTGCTGTTTTAAAGGATGCAGTAAACCCTATTGTGGACATGCTGGATCATAAGCTATTCAATAATATTGAAGGCCTTGAAAATCCTACGTGCGAGCATGTGGCTGTATGGTTATGGAATAAAATAAAACCACAGGTTCCCCAACTGAAGAAAATTGAGTTGAATGAAACACCTACATCGGGTGTAATTTATGAAGGATGATTTTTGTTTTCTACATTATATTAGTCTAATTCACTATAAATTACTCATGAATATTAAATTTATTCCAATAATTCTATTGCTATTTACGACAACGGTGGCAAAAGCAATTGATAAAACCGATACCAAAAAATCGAAGGGGAAAAGTAAAGACTATATTTCTTTGAATATAGGCATGAGTGTGCCGATATCAGATTTTGGATCGAAAGATTACACTAATGACAAAGCAGGATTTGCTAATACAGGTGTAAATGCTGCACTTGTTTACATTTCGGAGAGTCTTGGAAAAACCCCATTTGGCATTGCTCTCAAATTTAATTTCAGTAGTAACCCATTTAGCTATTCGGATTTCAAGATACCCTTCACTAATGGAAGCGTCAATGGTGCTTCTGCGGGCAATTACATTTCCTATTCCGGTTTGATTGGTATAAACCTGAAAATACCTATTGATGAATTCTCTATTGATCTGAGATTGATGGGAGGTTTGCTAAGTGGTGCCTTGCCAAAGGTGAATTTTGTAGCTGTAAACTCAGCAAATGCTATTGTTGGAACAGAGTACATGAAACCCGCCAGTAGTAACGTTATTTGTTATTCAGGAGAAGCAGGGATGCGATACCGCTTCTCTGAAAAGGCCGAATTTACAGGAAATATTGGCTTCATGAACGCAAAAACAAAGTACAATACTGAGTTTGTAGCAACCAATAGCGGCACGGGGCAAACCAGCACACAATCAGGTAATATTGATATTCCTTACATTACGATCTTTGCCTCTGTGGGTGTTATATTTAAGCTGAATTAGCCTTACTAAGTCAGCACATCAAAATGTGCTGTAAAATGTCTTAAAAACGGCGGTTCTTCCGTTATTTTTAAGCCCTTTGTTTCATTACGGGTTTTAATGATCTCGTCAAATACTTCTACCACATAATCTATATGGCTTTGGGTATAAACACGACGTGGTATGGCAAGACGCACTAATTCTACAGGAGCAGGCACCAGTTTACCCTGGTGATCATATTTGCCAAACATTACAGAACCTATTTCCACAGCGCGGATGCCGCCTTTTTTATATAATTCGCACACCAATACCTGCCCAGGATACTCATGAGTTGGTATATGAGGATATAAGGCCCCTGCATCAACATACACAGCATGTCCGCCAACAGGGTAGAGTATTGGGATCCCTTTTGCGCGCATATGTTCCCCTAAATATTTAGTACTTGTTATACGGTAATGCAAATAGTCGGCATCGAATATTTCTCTTAAGCCAATAGCAATGGCTTCCATATCCCTGCCGGATAAGCCCCCATAAGTAGCAAAACCCTCGGTAATGATTAGCAAATTGGTGCATGCATCAGCAAGCTTTTTATCTCTTACAGCAAGGAAGCCACCCATATTTACAAGGGCATCTTTCTTGGCACTCATTACACATCCATCCGCCAGATCAAACATTTGTTGTGCTATCTCGCGGTAAGTGAATTTATCATATCCTTCCTCGAAATGATGAATAAAATAGGCATTCTCTGCAATGCGGCAGCAATCTATTATAAACAGGATATTGTTCTTTTTGCATACTGCCGATACTTCTTTGGCATTTAGCATGCTCACCGGCTGGCCGCCACCGCTATTATTGGTAACTGTAAGTATCACGGCACTAACATTGGCCGCTCCACAGGCTTTTATTGTTTCTTCAAGCCTTGGGACATCCAGGTTGCCTTTAAAATGATATTCTGATTCATGGTCTTTTGATTCCGATACCACCAGGTCAATAGCCTCAGC
>CAIYVS010000320.1 GCA_903929655.1 uncultured Bacteroidota bacterium
CAATAAACATTAACAAGCTTAAAATAATAAGCCCATATCTTTTGGTTCAGAATCAAACTAAGAAGTGATATACCTTATCCTTTCTTAGCTGGCGGGCCTTTTTTCCTGGGCGCAGCCTTTTTAGGAGCCGCTTTCTTAGCCGCTTTTTTAGGCGGTCCTTTATGCTTGGGCACACTCTTTTTAGCCCCTTTTTTTGCTGTAGCCATATTATTTACATTTTTCGTTGCAAACCATTCGTATGCATTTGTGTATTGAAAATATTTTTCCGAACATTCTTACATAATCGTCATATAGTTCTTTTGTGTTTTTTTCGTACAAAGCCCATAATTCTTCTTCAGACAAGCCATTTTTAAAGCTTTTAGCATCTATAAAATTAAAATTGCCTATCAGATCTTCAAAAGGTTTCAAGCTGATTGTGGATTTCGCTAGAATAATGAATTTGGAAGCAATACTCCCATAATCAGATACAGCTTCGCCGATTTGTCGCTTACACGCTACTGTTAGCTCCCTGGCAGCATAACTACTTTTTAATGCATCTTCATCTTTAGCCTTACTGTCATTATAAACAACCCACCAATATTCTCTGTCATATTTATAAGCCGCCAGTTGCTGCAATAAGAATTTGATTTTAAGCAAACTATAGTCGCACTTGGTAAATTGCTCAAGTATATCTTTTCTGGTTTCTTGATTTTTTATGCGCCGTTGTGCTAACCATTGGCCAACCCAAACCAATACGCCGCCTAAAATAGCAGTCAGGAGCGGAAACCAAGATACGACCTGTACTTTTTTATTAATTTCTTCAAGAGATGCAAGTATTTTATTCGTCGTTGTTGAATCTATTTGGCTTGTCAAAAGAAATAGCATGGTGTAGTGATTTTTATTCTTTGGCTGCCTGAGCCACCTCAAACGTAGGTATTTTATTTTATAATGTCAATTTGTAAGGTGTTCGTTTTATTGTCAACACAGCAATGTCCATAGCTCAAAGACCCTTGCAGGCACATTGAGCTATGGCGCTATCGCGGCAGAGCACATTCCCGGATGGCTACTAAAATTCACCTACAGCCATTGCAACAGCGCACGCTTTATTCAGTCCCTTCATTGCACCCTGCTTCTGGCAATAGGCTGTTTTCTGTATATCCCTGTGCCTGTAGCGCAGGGCACAATGCAATGCGGCAAGCAAGCTCAGTCCGCATGTTCCAGGTATTCACACACGATCTAAGCCCGCTTGCAGACCTGGCGGGCTTGCCATAGTTTCCGCAGACTGTGTTCACAGACAGCAAAAGCTCTGTCAGCCTAGCCTTTAAATACAAACACAAAAGCCCCTGCTAGAGGGACTTTTTGTGTAGAAGAGGAAAAACAATCTTGCGATTGCTCTTACAATATATTCCGCTATCATCTAATGTCAAGACTTGGTTGCCGCTCTAACAGGCTCGCAGCTGCCACAGCCTCAAATACTTTATTGTAGTAGCTAACACGTTTTTGCTCTCCTTTATGATATACCGGCAGCAGTTCGGAATGCTTATGGGCTAGGAAGGCAGCCAGGCTTGCTTTTGTCATTTTCTTTTCCTGTGAGAAATGATTTTGCATGTCTGAAAGCGTATAGTAATCTGCCCTGATGCCTTTTCTTTCAAAGAGCACGTTCATGGCTCCTATGAGCTGCGTAAATCCCATTGAGAACGGCAGTGTGCCCGGAATCTTGACCGCTATTTCCCTTATGCCATGATCGTCAATCAGGGTGTCAATTGCAATGATGATTTTTTTCAATTTTCGCTCTGACCATTTTCCCTCAAATGTTTTGACCTGCCAGTCAACCAGGTCGTGGTTACGCATGAGCGCTACTCCGAGACGCTTGGTGCCGGGGCTAATTCCGAGAACGCCTTCCATATCCTTGGACGAGTGAGGTGTATAATGCGCCCCTCGATTTATAGATTTGATCTGCCGGAATCGAGAGGACTTTGTTGAGCTTGCTGCGCAGGTATTCTTCGGAATACGTGCCCACCATCTTGCGATGAGACTGGAGCGAATCCATATCATCAAGGGCATGGGCAATCTCTACTGCTAACTGTTCTTGTTTTGGTGTGAGGTTCATAGATATTTTATGTTGATTAGGGCTAGTAGTGTGGATAACTTGTATTTACGAACGTTCACGTTATATATATAAACGTTAAACGTTACGATATATACGAACGATGCATTTTTTCTGAATTTGTGGGAACATTTTTTGCTTCTTTCGGCACATGCTGCGGAAAACTTTTATGGAGCATTACTTCGTGTGTGTTTCTTTTCCTGGCGTAACTCATGTTGGTATTCATCAAAGAGATCGAGGTACAATTCATTCGCCAGTGTTTTGTAGAGGACACTGAGCCGTAATAAATTTTCTGCGCTTGGCATGGTGATGCCACGCTCCCATCGTGAAAGTTGGCTGTTGCATTTGAGTTTCAGTCGCTGCACGACTTCTTGCTGGCTGAAACCCATGAGCCTGCGATGCTTGCGCAACCTGTTTGGAATTTTTCTTCGTCTGTTTGTCATGTATTCAACATACAAATACGCGACAAGAGAGGATAGACGGAAGAATTTGCCGGAATCGGCAAGTCCTGTGGAAAACCAGCTTTTAAAAGCGGGAGAAAATTAAAGGAAAAATAAAAACTTGACAATTTTAAAGCCAGGCGTATGGTATGGACATTATGACTACAGCCAGGCAGCAGAAAAAACCACTTGACCGTACTTTAGACAGAGATTTGAAAAATATAAGCGTCTTTTTCCAGGATTTGAGGAAAGACAAAAGCCTGCCGGACTTCAGCGACTTTTTTGTCAAATGCGTATTATTTGGAATCGGAGAGCGGGTAAATCTAAAGGCGCTGTACCCGAGGCAGTATAAAAAAGTGAGTACGTTTGTGCAGAAGCACAATGCTACGATACAAGCATTGCAGGAAAAGAAATAGCTTATTTCTTCTGCACATCCGGGAACAGTTCATTCTGATATTCCATAAGCAAATCGTGATACAGATCATTGACTGCGACCTGGTATATCAGGCTCAGTTTAAGCGCATATTCGAGATTTGGCACAGCACTTCCACGCTCCCAGCGCGAGATCATAGCAGTGCTTTCAAGTCCGAGCTTTTTTGCAATGTCGGTCTGCTTGAAGCCCCAACGTATGCGGTTCTTCCGTAATCTGCTTGGTGTCTTTCGCTGTGAATGCGCCATAATTAAAAAAGTGATACGTGCACAATTGCTGAAATCGGGCAATTGAAAACCCCGTGTGTGAATGCGAGGTTTTATTACGCTAACTTTTTTATTATATCGGAAATATACAGGTGTGCAAGAAACGCTGGATTCAAAAAATGTCAGCCCTGTTATGCTGTTCATATCATCCATACCAGCCTTTTAATCCATCATTTCTAAACTTAATTCGGAGATTGATAAATAAAGGACGCTAATTCAACATTGCTGAGCACTCTTTGAGCATCACATTCTTTCATCAATCCTACGGAAGTATAATTTGAAAATCCTATGTACTCCACATGCTTCCCTCGTGATTGAACGTACTTTATTGCCGGAATCAAGTCCGTATCTGAACTGACTACGATAGCGGTGTCATATTTATCTTCGATGCAATCTATGACAATATCTATGGCGATTTTAACATCAACGCCTTTTTCACGTATTTTATGATCGTAAACAATCTTCCCGCGTTCAATAAGGAATCCGTCATTTTCAAGTTTAGCTAAAAACTTCTGCTGGTTCATTACCATGTCTTGAGACTTCTGCGTATGGTCGTAATTTTTAACTATGCCCACATAATATCCCTTTCCGCATATATCCCGCCCGGAAGCTAAAAAGAGAGCAAAATTTTTATAGCTGAATTTACTTCCCTTGGGGACAATCCGGGGAATAAGCGAATTGTCTTTGCTGTTTTTATAGTCCGCGAAAAGAGCTTTGTAAGTATTCCCGCCGTCAATATATATTTTGACTCTTTCTGTCTTCATAATGATGAAAAGAGTATAGCACAGAGAAACAAAAACTGCCCTTGCCTTGCGGCAGTGGCAGTGATCTTAGTACTGAAAGTATATACCTTGTCAAAAATATGTCAACCAGTATTTAGGGCTTTGTAATCTTACGTTTTTTAGGCTTGACCTGTTTGATTCCCGGCTCCATTTCCTTAGCTATTTCCTTGCGCAATTCAGGATAAAGGTCGCCGGACAAAACACCATACAGGGCGCAGAGCTTAAAAGCAAATACTATGCTGGGCAATGTGTCTCCATTTCCCCAACGTTCCAGGGTTTTCTCATTTTTAAGCCCGATGGCTGAGGTAACTTGTGCTGTGCTTAGTCCTTTGAACATACGGGCAGCACGTAATTTGTTTGGGTGCTTCATCCTATTAATTCATTACTTCCAGGCCCGTGCTTTTTCTAATAAGACATATTGTTTTTGGTCGTGGCATATCGGAGTAGAGCACATACATATCCCCGGAGACGATACGGCTTTTGCTTTCAAAGACAAACCGTGCGCCATATATTTTTGCTATAAATGCCTCTGTGGTATCACCATACTTGATGTCCCACAGGTTCTGCACTTCCGGCACGTTCATAATTTCCTCCCATTCTTTGATAGATATTTCCTTTGGTGTATGCATGGTTCCAGTATCTCAAAATGCCGGATATATCGTCAAGTATTGTCAATTGTTTCTTCTATGGTATAGTGGCCTCATGAAGAAAATGAAGCAATACAGCCCAAAGATTTGGTTTTATTATGTGGACGACAAGAATGTAATTCGTAGAACATCAAAATCTGAGACCTGGTTTAAAGCTGGTCCGCTCAGGAAGTCAGTAAATTTTGAAACCCAGATCAGTAAAGGGATACGGGTATCAACCGTCTTTACCGGGTTGGATTTTAAGGTAAGTAAGCCCCCAATGCTGTTTGAAACAATGATCGTTGGTGGCAAACGGCATGAGGAAACACATCGGTATGCTACTATTATAGAGGCTGAGAGGGGCCATAGGGAAATTG
>CAIYVS010000321.1 GCA_903929655.1 uncultured Bacteroidota bacterium
ATACGGGATGTCAGGTCGAGACAAAAGCGGTATCAATATAGGCACTACGCTTTGAATTCCAGATGCAGCTTCCGTTAATTTTATACTACTATCGGAAGCAGTAAATATTCTGTCTTCCCCATTAATGTTTTTATAAATGAGATTTTCATGAAGGAAATTCAAATTAATTTCATTAATCGCAGCCTTTTCTATTTCAGCACCAAAAGATAAAATATGCCTAGGAATCGGAACATTATTTAATAACAGGTTCAGCGAAGCATTTTTAACTATGTTAATGAAATTTCGCTCAGACGGTATATATAATGCAGCATTTGTACTCAAATGAAATTCAATATCATTTATGACACGAATAATTTCAATACATTGCTCTTCATTTAATGTCATTAACGCGTTATAGTCTACTGATGTTTGTCCATCACTATAATTGAGAATTGACAATGCCTTATTATATAATATCAAATAATCGATACATAGTATTTCAATTTCTTCAAGTATCAATCCTTTATTATTAGTAAAATCTTTTTTTAGATTTTCTATATTTTGAATTTTTCTTAAGAGTTTCGGCACATATGTAAGAGTACCATCCTTGTAAACTAATGAATGAAGCAATGAATCGAATTCTATTTCAGTTTCGGGTTTTATAAATGAAGCGATGTTGTATTCTTCCAGTACATCTAAAAGATATGGTTTATTGACAATTATATTATTATCAATGGTCAGGTTTGTATTTTTTATAAACTTCCTCGGGGCCTTGAAAATAGTATAGAGTTTAGCCAAAGCGCTCTTGCCGCTTGCCTGTGGGCCTATAAAAACATTTACGTTTCTTAGGTCTAAATCCACAAACTCAATGGGGCCAAAATTCTTTACTATTAAACGGGATTGCATAATTCTGTAATAATTGCGTAAAAATAATAAAACCCGCACTAATAAATGCGGGTTTTATTATTAAAGAACATTTATATCTTATTTGTTTATCAGGCCTGCAAAATAATGTACAGTCCTTACAAGCTGGCTTACATAGCTCATTTCATTATCGTACCAACTCACGGTTTTTACCAATTGTTGGTCGCCATTGGTGATAACCTTGGTTTGGGTAGCATCGAATAATGAACCGAAGTGGGTACCTATAATATCGCTGCTCACGATTTCGTCTGTGTTATAGCCGAAACTTTCGTTAGCGGCGGCTTTCATAGCGGCATTTATTTCTTCTACCGATGTTTTCTTGCCTAATATGGAAACCAGTTCAGTAAGCGAACCTGTGACAGTAGGCACACGTTGTGCAGAACCATCTAATTTACCTTTCAGTTCAGGTAAAACAAGGCCGATTGCTTTTGCAGCACCAGTGCTGTTAGGAACAATATTTTCTGCTGCGGCACGGGCACGACGAAGGTCGCCTTTGGGATGCGGTGCATCGAGCGTGTTCTGATCGTTTGTATAAGCATGAATAGTACTCATCAGGCCGGTAACAATGCCAAAAGAGTCATTCAATACCTTAGCCATAGGGGCTAAGCAATTGGTGGTACATGATGCACAGCTGATAACTGTTTCACTACCGTCCAGTATATTATGGTTTACATTAAAAACAACTGTTTTCATTTCGCCTGTGGCTGGTGCAGAGATCACGACACGTTTAGCACCTGCTTTAATATGTCCTTCAGCTTTTTCCCTATCTGTAAAGAAACCGGTACATTCCAACACTACATCTACATCATGCTGTCCCCAGGGAATCTGGGCAGGGTCTTTCTGGGCATATATGTTTATAGTATGACCATTTACAACTATACTGTTATCTGTATGTGTTACATCCACACCAAAACGGCCCTGTGCGGTGTCGTATTTTAAAAGGTGTGCTAAAACGTTGGGTTTGGTAAGGTCATTGATGGCAACTACTTCAATACCTTCCATGTTGTAGATCTGGCGGAAAGCCAAGCGACCTATACGGCCGAAACCATTGATGGCAACTTTTACTTTACTCATTTTATTTATAAAATTGTTTTAAAAAGAACTTTAAAAAATGTGGCGCAAAGGTACGATTTTATGTGCAAATAGATAAGCCCTCAACAAGATAAATGTTAATAAGTAAAAATATCAATGTATTGTTAAATACCAGTTCGGGAACCTTAAATTGCGGATCCCGAATACTAATATTATTTTTCATAAATGAAAACAGCAACAGCACAGGCCCATGATATACATATCAGCAGCAGGTACAGTTGGGTAGAGAATGCACACATATTGCTTTGGCTAATAAAAGACACCTGCTGGGCTATGGTATGGAAACCAGGAGGTATTTTTATGATATTTCCGACCCTGAGTGTGGCCTTCTATATTTTATGGAAGTCGCGCCATATCAGGGCAGAATTATTTCATAACCTGGCAGTTTGCCTGTGGATATCTGCCAATTCTGTATGGATGGTGGGTGAGTTCTTTGCAAAGGAAACAAAGCCATATGCGGTTGTCTTGTTTATATGCGGTCTCACAACTCTTTTTATATACTATTTCTTCTATTTTGCTACAGATAAAAGAAAAGAGAAAGAATATACTCTTGCCCTTGAAAAACGCAAATCATAAAACAATCTCGATCCCAGCCTCTGTTTTGATAGTTATAGGGAAAGGGAGTGCCGGTTTATGTGTAGGTACCCATGACCTGTTGATCTGGGATATTACCAACAGACCATAATCGTCACCCAGAACAGATAAATCCAGCAGATTGGGACCTCTTTTAAAGTTGGGTATTTTATATTTCTCAGAAAGGCCTTTTGCTGTTTCTGCTACATTGTCGGTAACAATTCCTGCCTCACTAATTTCGACTATATCTTTTATTGAAAATGGCTCTGCTGAATAGTATGGCAAGTCGAAGCGAACGATGAACTCGAGGATATTGTGATTGTTGTCGTAGAAATAAAATGATTGTGCATTCCAATTGTTATAAATAGCTATGGGCAATGTTTCAGAAGCGGGTATAATGTCCAGCTTGCGGTCTATCCACTCAAAGCTTTCAGAGAATTTATTGTTTGTAATGTTGAATGCAATATGATAGTAGGGCTTGCCTTCTGATACTTCAAAACGTAATATGGTTTTACCTGCATTAAAGGATATGGCTTCTGCGGATTCTGTGACGATGGGCAAGTCCAGTGTTTTGCTGTAAAACAGTTTGGTTCTATGAATAGAATTTGTTTTCAATATAATTTCTGTAATGTTCATGCTTTGCTGAATAAATGTTGC
>CAIYVS010000322.1 GCA_903929655.1 uncultured Bacteroidota bacterium
GTAATGGCACTTATACCATTTAGACATTAAAATTCGACACGATTAGTTGCGCACCTACGGAGCGCACTTTCCTGTTCTTTTGAATGCTACAGACCTTTGGCCTCTATGAGGCCTTTTACGGCAGCAATGACGAAATTTTATGTCTAATTGGTATTATACCGATTGAACATCTAAATTGGTGATGGCAAAAGCCGGAAAATCTATGCTCTATTTCTTGAGCTTGAAAGCCGGGGGTACTTTATTTTAGCAATCTGTTGTGCTTAGTTTAGGTGTCTAATTGGTATAAAATATATAAGTAATGAAATTGAGGGTTTTAGGTTTTGGTATTGTAAAAGATATTTTCGGGGCTTCTTTTCGGGATATTGAAGTGGGAGAGGGGCTGAGTATAAGTGTTGCGGGTTTTAAGGATGCGCTGGAGAGCCAGTATCCTGAAATAAAACGCCTGGCATCGTATGCAATTGCTGTGAACAATGAGTATGCGGCGGATAACGAGATAATAGGTGAAAAGGATGAGGTGGCGGTGATACCGCCTGTGAGCGGGGGATAATGAATTTGAAAATGTGGCAATTTGAAGATGAGGTAATAATTTGAAAATTTGAAGATGTGCTAATTTGAAAATTCGAAAATGGTTGATATTAAAATAACAGGTGAGGTATTGGATGTGCAATTATGTGTAGCCCTGGTGATGGCGCCGGAGAGTGGGGGCGTGGATGTGTTTATTGGGACTGTGCGATGTGAAACGAAGGGCAAGAGGGTATTGCGCCTGGAGTTTGAGGCATATGAAGGTATGGCACTGAGCGAAATGAGGAAAATTGCTGATGATGCGTTGCGGCAATGGCCGCTTCATAAGGTGCTAATTCATCACCGTACGGGCGTGTTAGAGGTAGGCGAGATACCCGTAATTATTGCGGTGTCTGCGGCACACCGTGCGGCAGCCTTTGAGGCCTGCCAATATATTATTGATACTTTAAAGCAAACTGTGCCTATCTGGAAAAAGGAGGTGTTTGAGGACGGGGATGTGTGGGTAGCATCGCATCCGTGACTATTGCTGTTCTTTCCAGGATTTCATACCGCCTTCCAAAGAAAATACCTGAGCTTCGGGGAATTTCTTTTTTATAAGTTTTACTGCTTCTGCACTACGTTTGCCGGAGGCGCAATAAAGAACTAATGGTTTATTGTGAGCGGTGAGGATAAACTTGGTTTCGATTTCAATTATGGAAATATGTTTGCCGCCAATATTGAATGTGGTGCGTTCTTCTGTGGTGCGTACGTCTATGAGTTCATAGATTTCGTTATTAAGGCTAAGTTTGAATTCTGCAATTGAGATGGTGGGTACGTATTCTGTTGGCGTTAATGAGGTGATATTAGTTTTTGTTTGTGCGCCAATATTAATGATGTGGCTTTGGAGTGTGAGGGCATCGAAGACGAGGACTTTGCCTGCCAGTAATGTGCCTGTTTGTGTGATGTATTTTATGACTTCGTTGGCCTGCATGCAGCCTATGATGCCGGCAAGGGTTGGTATAACTCCGCCTTCGGCACAGTTGGGTATTTGTGCTGCATCGACGGAGGGGAAGAGGTCACGGTAATTTGCGGTGAAGGTGCCATCGCTGTTGGGTACGTTCCAGACACCGAGCTGGCCTTCGTATTGGTATATGGCGCCGAATACGAGTGGTTTGTACGAAAGTACGCAGGCATCGTTGAGGAGGTATTTGGTATCGAAGTTGTCGGTGCAATCTATTACTATATCGTAGGGTGCAATGGTATGCATGACATTTTCGGATGTGATCTTCGTGTCGTGAGGAATGATATTAAGCTGCGGGTTTTGCTGTTTCAGTCTTTTGCAAGTTATTTCAACTTTTTTCAGGCCGATGTCATCATGTGTGAAAAGTATCTGCCTGTGGAGGTTGCTGATGGATACGGTGTCGTAATCTGCAATGCCGATGGTGCCTATGCCTGTTGCTGCGAGGTATTGAGCCGCAGGACAGCCGAGGCCGCCTGCACCCACAATTAATATTTTTGCTTTTTGCAGGCGTTGTTGTGTGGCTTCTCCGAAACCGGGGAGTACCAGTTGACAAGCGTATCGTAATAAGTTGGATGTCATGGATGGGTTCTCTTTTCTAAAATATTTTTTACTTTTTCTGAGTCTTCTGGTGTGTTGACATTTACCAAGGTTTCAGGGTGGACAGCTTGTATCATTTTTATATCATTATTCAGCAAAACTTTGCGGGGACATGAGTTGCCTTGCGATAAAAATGAAAGTAAAACGGGATAAGCTTTGGGCTCCCAAATGGTAATAAGAGGTTCGGGTAAATTGTCGTGAGGGCTTTGGAAAGTAGTTGCTGTTTTGGATACATCCCTGTCGTGAATAAGATATTGAAGTGCTTCTGCATTAATAAGGGGAAGATCGCAGGCGATAACAAGCCAGGCAGTATGGGGATGTTCCCGCAGGGCCGAAAGAATGGCCCCGTAAGGGCCGAGGCCTGTGAATGTGTCCGGAAGGGTATTGTAAGCCGGGTTTATTTCGCTTTGCTGTTCTGCTTTGCAGGATATAAAAACAGTTTTGCAAAGCGGTGCAAGCATATCGGCCATGTAGTAACGCTGCTCATTGCCATGCCAGTTAATTTTGCTTTTGTCATAACCAAGGCGTTCACTTTTTCCGCCAGCCAATACGAGCCCGTTTAAAACCGGAACAAATTTTTGCATGTATTCTTTAAAAAAGCCGATGATCTTCTCTGTATCACTTAGGTGAAGAACAGGGATCTGATGCCATGCAGGAATCGTTTCTTTAATAAAGTCGAAGATATCAACATCTCCATTCAGTAAAATAAGCTCAATATTGGTAAGCTGTGATAATCTTTTGTGAAGTGAGTCTTTTTTTGTTTCGTCAATGATAATGATTTGGTTTTGCGCCTGGTGGTGATTGCCGTTTGCTAAAACAAGGTCGCAGGCTGCAAACATTTGCCTGTATTGGAACGGTGTAAATGTTTTATTGAAATTGAACTGGTGATAATGAATGTGGTTTGTGTATTCTGTATCGGCACCTGCGGCCAAGAGTGGGGGCATGGCGGTTGTATCATCTGCGTGTTTGGTATCTATATAGGCGCATTTATACTGGGGGGATAATTCCTGTATGATAGTTGCAGCAAGGCCTTTTATTGTTTCGCATTTAGCACCCAGGATGGCCCATTCGTTTATTCCGAAATTGCCATATGGTGCTTTTGCTATATTGCTATGTTTTCTATGCTCTTTTGAAGTCATTTTTGCCTCCTGTTTTTTCCATGAGTTTTGTTTCTTTTATCACTATGTCGTGGCTCAATGCTTTGCACATGTCGTATATGGTGAGCGCTGCTATTGATGCGCCTACCAGGGCTTCCATTTCAATTCCTGTTTTGGCTGTAATGCTTGTTGTGCAGTCTATGACAATTTCTTTTTGTTCATTGACCTGAATGTTAATTTTGCAATTTTCCAGCCCGAGGGGATGGCAAAGGGGAATGAGGTCTCCTGTTTTTTTAGAGGCCATAATGCCTGCTATGATGGCTGTTTGAAATACGGAGCCTTTTTTTGTTTGTATATCGCCATCTATGAGTTTATCTAATACTGCAGGGGGAAGTATTACTATGCTTCTTGCGGTAGCTTTGCGGTGCGAAATGGCTTTTTCGCTTACGTCTACCATCGTAGAGCGCCCTTTATCATCTAAATGTGAAAAGTTGTTCATTTTATACAAATATCTGTTTGTAGGGCCATATCCTATATACTTCTCCCTTTATAAAGTTAGACTTTTCCAGGGGAAGTTCCATAAAGGCATCTGTATCAACAAGGTTTGCAAAATCGCCTGATCCGTTTCCTTCAAAGGGGCTTGCAAGTAATTCTCCTTTTTCATTCATCATTAGTTTTACCTGCAGGAAATATTGTAATGAGGGATTGAAAGTAAAATCGCGGTTGAGGATGGCGTATGTTTTTGATTTGCTGATACCGAGGCAGGCATCCAGCCAGGGTAAGAAATAGCGGTGCAGGCACATGAATGTTGAAACCGGATTGCCGGGGAATGCAAATACGAGTGTGTCATTTGCGTGTTTGCCAAACCAGAATGGTTTGCCGGGTCTTTGCTCTACTTTGTAAAATAGTTGTTTTACTGATAGTTCTTCGAGTACGGGAGGGACATAGTCGAATTTGCCCATTGATATGCCACCGCTTAATATGATGGCATCGTACTTGTTTATACAATCCTGTACTTGTGTTTTGGTGGCCTGGTAGTCGTCGGGTATGTGGAGCATATCGGCCGATAAGTCATATTGCTGCATGGCTGCTTTGCAGGCATAGCTATTGGAGCGCCTTATTTGGTGAGGCAATGGGGTTTCACCAACATTTACTAATTCATCGCCTGTGGAGATGATAACTATTTTTGGAAGTTTTTTTACGAGCAGTTCTGTTTTACCGACTGATGCTGCCATGCTGATGAGGGTGGCATCAATAAGCAATCCTGAATTGATCACTGTTTCGTTTTCTTTTTTGTCTTTACCTTTTAAATGGACGTTTTGGCCTTGTTTAATATTGTTTGTATTTATTGTGGCCGTTCCGTTTTGAATGCTGAGATCTTCGTAGCGGATGACGGTATTGACAGAGGGGGCCAGTGCAGCACCTGTCATAATCTCTATACATTCATTTTCAGTTTTGATATCAACAGGCGCATCACCTGCGGCCTGCGTGGCTAAGACCGGGAATGAGCGAATGCCTTTGTCGAATGCGCTAAAGTTGATAGCAATACCATCCATTGTGGCCCTGTTGCAGGGAGGGAGGTCGCGATCTGCTTTGATGTCTTTTGCTAATATTCTTCCTAAAGCGGATTGGAACGGAATACTTTCTGTTCCGAAATTTCTAATATTGGATTGAATAATATTTTCTGCTTCCTGTACGCTGACCATGTGTGTTAAAATATCAGCCCCCTATGGTGGCCATAGATTCATGAACGGGATTTTTTTCTTTGCGGTTTTTTTCTGCTTCCCAACCGTCTTTTGCTCTATTGCTGAGAGCTTGTATGAGTGAGTTTTGTATGTATTCATCATTGTGCCCAACCCGTACCATATCGCGTATATTCATTACTCCATCATCATAAAGGCATGTTTTGAGCATGCCTTGTGGGGTGATCCTGATGCGATTGCAGGTGCCGCAAAAGGACCTTGTATAAGCGGCTATGATGCCGACATTGCCTTTGTGCCCCGGAATATGATAGTTGTATGATGTGGAATAGGAGGGGTCTGTGATTTTTCGTATGCCGGGATAGATGTCTTTTATTGTGTTGAGTATTTTTACGTGATCCCATTCCAGGATGGGGTAGTGGCTGCCGTCTCCATTAAAGGGCATTTCTTCTATAAAGCGGACACTGATAGGCATTTGCTTTGTTAGTTCTACAAGGGGGATGATATCGTCCAGGTTTTTGCCTTGCATGACTACTGCATTGAGCTTTACATCCATATTGTGATGCAGCAATTGTTCCAGGGTATCTAAAACCGCGGGCAGCTCATCGCGATGGGTGATGGCAAAAAAGCGATTCCTGTCTAAAGTGTCGAGGCTGAGGTTTATGTTGCGGATACCGAGTTTTTTAAGTTCGGGTATGAGCGGGGCAGTTAATACTCCATTTGTTGTGATGGCAAGTTCTTTAAGTCCTTTTAAGCCGGAAAGGGAAGTGAGAAACTGCATAATATCGGTTCTTACAAATGGTTCGCCACCCGTGATGCGTATTTTTTCGACACCCATTTTTACCAGTAATGTGCAAATGCGTAACAGTTCTTCATAGCTCATGAGCTCTGTTCTTTTGAGCCAGTCGATACCTTTTTCGGGCATGCAATAGAAGCAACGAAGGTTGCACCTGTCAGTTACACCGAGCCTTAAGTAGTTTATTGTTCTTCTGTGGTTATCTAAGAGCACATTCACACATTTTATTTATTCCAGGCAGTTGCAAAAAATGATTTTACAAAGTTAAGTTAATATAGTCTAAGAGAGGTCTATATATTATAATATGCTTAAGGTATGATGTCTGCCTGAGATGTTTTGCAGGAGTGTGATTAAATTTTATGATGGTAACTAATAGGAATAGTTGTCCGGTATATTTTAATGATATTTAGGATTTTTTTATCGTGTTTTTCATTATTTTTGTAAGGTTTAATTGTTAATTTATTATAATTTTTTTGCAAATGAAGCGATTGTTTTTGTTGAGTGTACTGGTTGTGATGTATGGAAACCTAAACGCCCAGGAAAGTGAAGGTGGACAACCATTAAGTATGAACCCCAGCTATGGCGGAAAAGTGATACCGCAGAGCGACAGACCCCAAATTTTGCTACAAGCCCCTGATATTGCTGCTCTTATAGCCGAAGACCAGAAAAATGCTGAAAAGCCTTTGGCGCCAGCCAGGATAGGTGCATGTATTGCTTCTGATATCAGTTTCCCAAATTCGGGAATGCTTTTGACACAGGCAGATGGCAAAACCATTTGGGTGGCCCAGGTGAAGGTAAGCGGGGCAGCAGCCCTTGGAATGTATTATGACCAATTTCATTTGCCTGATGGTGTGAAGTATTTTATTTATAATGAGAATAATAAGCAAATACTTGGAGCATATACTTCCTCAAATAATCCTGCGGATGGCTTGTGGGTGACTGATAAAGTGCAGGGTGAATTGATGAACCTGGAGCTGGATATAGATGAAGGGGTGGATATTAATGCTATCCAAATGCACGTTAATAATGTGGCTGATTTTTACAGGAGCACGGGATATTTAGCTGCGTATGCTTCGGATGCATCTTCGACAAATACTGCAAGTAAGACCACGGGTACCTGGTTTACCTGGGACGGTTCTTCCACTTGCGAATTAAATGCAAAGTGCAGCATAGGAAATGCTTATTCTATACAAAGGAGGGCATCTATAGCCATTCAGTACCCTAAAGGCAGCTATATATATGCCGGTTCCGGAACTTTAATGAATAATACCAGGCAGGATTGCACGCCTTATGTACTGACTGCCAGCCATGTGGAACCCACCAATAGTAAATCAAGCGGTACTTTCGCCCAATGGCAATTTTATTTTTTATATGAAACCCCCACTTGTACCTATGCTGCAAGTTCAGGACAACCTTCATACTATTCTACTATCGGCGCAACGTTTAAGGCAAGGTCTTCTTACGATAGTGCGAATCAGGCGATTGTAGGAGATTTTCTTTTACTTAAACTAGGCGCTGAAACAAGTCCTATCGTTGCACATGATAGCGCCTATTTTGCTGGCTGGAATATTGCGACTACTGCGGGCTCGGGAACCTATACCGGGTTTCATCACCCGATGGGGGATGTAAAAAAAGTATCTAATACAACATCTGTGTCTGCTTTCGGAAGTTTCAATGGGGGAGGGATAAATACTCACTGGCAGCTTAACTGGGCAAACGGGGGTATAGAGGAAGGATCTTCCGGTAGCGGCTTATTTGATCCCAACGGAAGGCTGATAGGAGACCTAACCGGGGCCCAGCCGCCGAATGTCTGTAAGGTGTCCGGGAGTTTTACTATGTCAACTGTTAATGTGGAATACAGCAAGTTAACCCTGAACTGGTTATATGCCTATCAGTCACCATCAGATTCTACGACTCATTTAAAGTATTGGCTTGATCCTACCAATTCAGGGGTTACTATCCTTGATGCGATCCCGGTGGGTTGTACGTCAACTGCTGTAACGCAGCCCCTGAAAACAATGGGAGGTAATTCAGTTACTCTTTATCCTAATCCTACTAATGGTATAGCATATGCAGATGTAAGTATTAATGATGAGGGTGGTATGAAAATAGAGGTATTAAATATGCTGGGTGAGAAAGTAGGTGAAACAGTTTATGCTGAAGCTATAGCAGGTAGGTATAAAATTGATATGAGCATTTATGCTGCCGGAGTTTACCTTGTAAGGGTAAGTACAAAGAATAATAGCCTGGTTGATAAAATATTGCTTTCGAAGTAAATTTTTTATATGTTTTTAAAAAATCTCCTGTTTAAACAGGAGATTTTTTGTTAATACCAAGTTAGCGGAAGGAGGAGAGGGTTTAGGAACCAAGCTATTATGTAATTTGTGCGGTGAAAAAGCAGCCAGATGGCCAAAGGATAATTTATTACAGAAAATACAAGATTTGAGTAAACAGGTACTATACGATTTTGATAAAGCACAGGCGGATTATAGCAGGCTGTTTGAGGAGAGCCCTATACCGATGTTCATATATAATACCAGTACTTTAAAGTTTTTGCTGGTTAACGCATCGGCTATATTATATTACGGATATAGCAGGGAAGAGTTCATGGAGATGAGCCTTCCTGACATACGTTTAAAAGGGGACACCAGTACCAGTAATGAAATAATAAGAGTCAGTTACCTGAATAGTTTTTATGATAGCGGCACGCATAGGCATAAAAAGAGGAATGGGGATGTTTTTTATGCCCAGGTGTACTCTCATGCTGCAACATTTGCGGGCAGATCAGTAAGGGTAATGCTTGCCATAGATGTAAATGACAAGGTGTTGGCAGAACGAAAAAACGAAGAGCTTAATAATACAATAAAGGAACAGAAAAGCAGTTTAGACAATATTCTGTCTTCGATAACTGATGTGATATGGTCGTCTCATGCAGATAGTTTCGGGATGATTTATATTAACGAGGCGAGCAAGAATGTATTTGGTTACTATCCGGAGGAGATGGTAAAAAACAGCAGGCTGTTTTTTGATATCATTCATCCTGATGACAAGCCGGGGGTGAGAAATGCATGGGCGAAGCTGGTAAAGGAGGGGTATGTGGAGTTTGAATACAGGATATACCATAAAAACGGTTCCATAAAATATATCAGTAATCACGCAGTGCTGTTAGCTGCAAGTGGTGAGGATGCAGCTATAGTAAATGGCATAGCAACTGATGTGACCAGCGCGAGGACGATAGAGGCGGCGACGAAGGAAAATGCTAAACGTATAGAAACGATTTTTGAGAGTATAACAGATTCGTTTTTTGCAGTGGATGATCATTGGGATTTTACTTATGCCAATACCGCTTTTGAAAAAACAGTGGGCCGGAAAGCAGAGGATCTGAAAGGGAATAATATATGGAAGAGTTTTCCGGGAATAGATAAACTGAAATTTTACGTGGAATTGCAGAAGTCTGCTACATTAAGGACCAGTGTGCATTTTGAGGACTATATGCCGGGGCTAAGGAAGTGGTTTTCGGTAAACGCTTATCCGTCAAAAGAAGGCTTGTCTGTTTATCTAAGAGACATCACAGAAGAAAAAAACCAACTGGTAAAAATACAGGCGCAAAATAATGCGCTGAAAGAAATATCCTGGGTGCAATCGCACAAAATGAGGGCGCCTGTGGCAAGTATACTTGCATTGGCGGAGGTTTTTAATGTTGATAATTTAAATGATCCGCTAAATAAAGAAGTTATAAATAATATCAGGATAGCTACCAATAACCTGGATAATATTATTAAAGAGATCGTAAAGAAAACGAGTGTGATCAAGGATTAGGTATGTTTGACATTAAGGCCTAATGTAAAGATTGGTGGTCTTAATAGTATCACTGTTATGACCGGCTCTGTCTCTAATATAAAGTTGGTAATAAACAGTGTCTCCATTTTTAAGGTGGTTGGAATCTGTGCGGGGTGTAATGTTAGCTGCCAGTTGCTTAAATACGGCTGTACCTGATATGCCTTTGTTCGGGTCTTCTATACTTTGGTCAATAGCGGGAAAGAAATAGCCGCTAAATGTTGTGTCGAACCTGCAGTCTTTTATGTAAATGTCGTAATTGGAGCCGTAGGGATCGTTGCCAAGATCGGCATCTCCGTCTGAGAAGCTAAAAGTTATATAAACAGTATCGAAAGATGAGCCGGCCTGTATGGAATCGGGCTGCATTTGTAAAAATTTTATTTGCGGTATCTTTGAAGCATTATTGCTCTTTTTACAAGCGCTGAAAGCCAGGATGGCAATAATAGTAAAAGCTAAATAAGGCTTCATATTATCAAAGTTAAATAAAGTGGATCAAAATATTAAGTTAATAATTGAGGGCCGCTTAGAGCATATAAACGGGGATAAGTTTAAAGATATTGCGTTGGCTGTATTTCACTATCAATATGCGCATAATAGCATATACCGGTCTTTTACAGATTCTCTGCATATAGAGCCTGAAAATGTTTGTGAACTGAATGAAATACCTTTTTTGCCGGTTTCATTTTTTAAAACGCATAAGGTGGTAAATGGTGATTGGGGGCATGCGGACCTTGTTTTTGAGAGTAGCGGTACTACGGACGAAACGCCTGCAAGGCATTATGTGTATGACAGGAAGCTTTATGAGGCCTCTTTGTTGTATGGGTTCAGGGAGTTTTATGGAATGCCTGAAGATTATGTGATACTTGCCTTACTGCCTTCTTACCTGGAGCGGAAAAATGCTTCGCTGGTGCATATGGCAAAGGTGCTGATGGGGCAGAGCGGGAGGGCTGAATGCGGGTTTTACCTGAATGAGTGGCAGCAATTGCATGAGCTGCTTCTGCAGCTTGAGCATGCAGGACAAAAAACATTATTGTTAGGAGTGACTTTCGCCCTGCTGGATTTTGCGAGTGCATACCCTATGCCGTTAAAGCATACGATTGTGATGGAGACTGGGGGAATGAAGGGCAGGAGAGAGGAGTGGACGCGTAAACAGGTACATGATCTGCTTAAAAAACAATGGCAATTGGATGCTATACATTCTGAGTATGGTATGACCGAATTGCTTTCCCAGGCTTATGCAAAAAGTGATGGTATATTTAAGTGCTGTTCAACTATGCGGGTTCTGTGCAGGGATATGAACGACCCTTTAGAACTGAGCGAGATCGGTGCGGGTTGCCTGAATATTATTGACCTTGCCAATATTCATTCCTGTTCTTTTATTGCTACTGATGATCTTGGTAATATTGCTGCTGACGGGACTTTTGAGGTTATTGGCAGAATGGACTATAGTGCCCTGAGGGGCTGCAGCCTGATGGCTGTATAAAATGGATTAGTTTTCTTTACTGATTTTTTCATTAATAATTGCATTGAGGCATTGTGGACAATAGCACTCTGAGCCAGGATGTAAGGGCATTACAGGGGGGAATTTACTGCACCAGCAATTGTTTGTGCTACATGTAAATGGTGTATTACAGAGCGGGCATATTTTTATTTTACCGGCAGGTATCGTATCCATATTTTCCTTGTTAAAACAGGTGAAATTTAGCTGTTTTCGGGAGGCTGAAGGTTTTATTTTTTGTTTTCTATTTTCTTATTACTTTTGCAGCCCCTGAACAGGATTTGCCCGGGTGGCGAAATTGGTAGACGCACTGTGTTCAGGTCGCAGCGCTCGCAAGGGTGTGCTGGTTCGAATCCAGTCCCGGGCACCGAACTACCCCCTGAAACCCCTGTAAATACAGGGGTTTCGTTTTTCAAGTAACGTTTGAGTAACGTTATTGCACCAAATTCATTTTTCTTAAAAACGTTTGTTGATCTTATAATATAAAAAAGAGCCTTGCGTTACAAGGCTCTTTTTTTAGGCCGCTATACCTGTGATCTCTTCAAGTAGCCGTTTAGGCGATCCTCTCTTTGGCATGATAAAAGCAAAATCTAATTTTCTTTCCAGTTCTGCGATCCGTTTATACAGGACCGGGTTGCACCTGGCTGCGATCCTCAGATCTGCCTGTGAGGCCAGGATACAGAAACAACAGGATAACCTCGTCATTCCCTCACTATAAGCCCAATGAGGCTGCTGGCCGGCCATAGCAATAATGTCCCAAACCTCCTGAATTTTGATGTTGAAGATCGGGTACCAGGTATACCATTTCCGCCCGGCTTTTGACTGGCGCCAATTATAAGTGAACTGTTTCTTTTTCGCGCGGCCTGGACTTTCTTCCGACCGGATACCCATACAATTAATGATGAGCATTCTTTTTTTAAGCTTGGAAAGCGCTCGTATCTTCTTTTCAATAGGCCCTCTTTTTAAGTCAGAAGTGCATTGCCTGTTATTTGCATCAGGGAATTTCTGCCGATGCTCCACCATTTCAAAAAATGTTTTCTTAGCCTGTACTATATGAAATTCCAGGCTGCCAATGGTGTTTTCTATATGTTCGATCGTTCCTTCCCATTCCACTTCCGGCAAATGGGAATGGATCACCACTAATTGTTCTGCAGGAACGATGGCTTTCAGGTAAATGGTCATTGCCTGGCTATCTTTCCCTGCAGAATGGTTAATGATAAATAAAGCACCTTTACTTATTAGCTTTTCTATATTCATCAGGGTATAACAGTTGTGATCACGTTGTTCTTTATTTTCACCTTAAAACTGCTGTCAAGGCTTGGATATTCTCCATTGTTCCCAAGTTTCTTATGACAGTCTACGATCTGCATGTCAAGAATTATCTTTCTCACCCTGTCCAGGTCCATTCCCTCGATCCGTTCCAGGTACCGTAATAGGGCATGCTCCGAAACGATAAGGTCTTTAGGGGTCAGCTTCTCAGCAAGCTGAACTCTTTTCTGCTTCTTTTTATCCCGTTCCCTTTCCAGCTTTTTTATCTGGTGGTCAAGGATCTTTTCTTCAGTCTCCGTATCATAGTGCATGGACTGGAGCATTTTAAGGTTCCTGGTCTTCTTTAAAGAATTGTTCATTTGATATAATGTCCGTTTTTATTGTTCCATAATTCTCCCGGCTTATCGGGGCTGTAGATCTCAAGTGTAGGCTGATGATGATTCTCTTTAAGAGATATGGGTCGCCTGACCCCCTCTATTTCTTTTGCCGAGATGATCTTGCAGCCTTGTAAAGCAGAGCCATTATATTTACCAACTGCTTCTTTCATAGAATTGGCCTCAACTTCTACTTCTGTCCTGATCCAGGTCACTATTTTTCTATCAACTATTAATTTTATCATGTATTTTTATTGTATTTGTAAAATTATTAATATATTTGCATTCAACAAAATCAAATATCAAAAACTTTAAACCGTTTTAGTTTTAGAAAAGTCTATGAATACACAAAGTCAAGCAAAATGGACCGTCCGTGATGTAGCTCCTATTGGGACCTGGGATGCTGATGCGAAAATTGAAGTAACAGGAAAGGAATTTGAGTTCCTCCATAACTTCAGTCAAATGCTGCAAAGCTTTCCTATGGTATGTAACAGTGTTTACCAGCGAAACCTGCAAGACGGAACGATCAAAACACAGTACCTGTATCCTGATGGCAGCACGGCAACCGATGAACATGTAAAACAGTTCAAGGAAGCAATGGACACCATGCAAAACAAGATAAGTGCACAGGCAAAACAAGCTGTCGTTAGAGAAGAACAAGCTGCAGTAGCTGACCATGCTGCCGCCGGAACATCCACACAAGCAACAGAACAGGTATCTGCGTCGTAAAGACCTACGGAACAAAAGGAAGGCTGTCCATCGGGCAGCCTTTTTCTTTTTAATTTATCTGGTCAAACATTTCAAGACGAGGCAACACACTAAATAAATAAGCCGCCTACATTGAGTGGCGGCTTATTTAATTGTCTTTGTGGGTTTTACATACTTACCCATTTACGGATATCAGCGATACGCTGTTCTCTTTCCGGGTTCTCTTCCGTAGGTACATAGGCCTCTAATGGAGAAATGAAGGACATAGTTCTCATAGAAAAGATCACTAATCTTCCACTTTCCGTTACGACCAGTCCTTTGTCATAACTGTCTATGAACACTTTTAATTCACTTACCGGAACTATTTTTCCGTCATTCTCCACATCATTGCAGATCACTTTGTCAGTGCTTTGGCAAATGAGTTCAATAGCTCGTAGTGAATCGGGATCTCCCGTGAGTTGTCCGTAAAAACAGCATGCTTCGGTACTGTTACCGTCAAGCAATTCAAAATTCAGCCGCTCCAGTTCTACTGGATGGCAATGGCGAAGTACATGCTCCGCTTCTCTCTGTGCTAGTTGTCTTATGTTCATGTTTAGCGCGTAATGCCTGTTCTATAATATTTGCCGGATAATTTGCACTCGTGCGCTAAGGGTATATTAGGTTTAACGCTTGCCACACAGCTATGCTGATCTGCGTGGCCAGTATTTTCGTAGGGTCAATATCTCGGCGATCGCAAATCTATGAAATAGAGAAGATGTTTTATGACGGTATATAGACTCCAGGTGAGCGGATCCTAACCCGATCATAGGCCTGTAGCGGTTTTCCGTCAACCATAAAATATTGTTAAAAACAAATTGCAGGCTATGGTTCTCTGTAATGGACAGTTCAGTATGATCATTAGCACCTAACCTTTCCAAAGTATGTTTGCCTCCCCTGATCGCATATTCTTTTCCGTTCTTGTCAATGTGTTTTTTTATTTCGTAGTTGTTACTACTTAAAAGTATCATCCCGTCAGGGCATTGGATCGCATTCTGTAATATTTTCACTAATATTTTCGTTCTATAATTTATTTAAAAAAGTTGTACGTCTATATATTGCTGCTCCACCATTTCCCGGCTGTTATCCCAAATATTATTTTCGATATGCCAGATCATTTCCGCAAGGCTTTCTTCCCATCCTTTTATTTTATTGCCTTGTTTATCTGTTCCGCCAAAGCGTAATAATTCCATATCTTCTTTGCGGTAGCGATACAGCTGTGGTTTTTTCATGAACTTATCTATAGCGATATTGACAGGAGGAACTATGTTGTAACCGGGATAATGCCGGTCTCTCCATTCGGCCAGCATAACATCATAATAACTGACCTGTGTGCCATATTTGAATTTCCTGATGGACCTTGTAAAATTGTGTTTATAAGCATCATAACTTGTTTTGAGATCTGCATTCTGGATGGTCCTTTTGATATGGTTGATACGAACGATATCCAGGGCGCATTTCTTGTACAACGTATGATCCTCCATTTTATTTTCCCTGAAGAAAGGAAGTATCCCATATTCTTTTATGGGAATAAATATCTCGTGCTGGAATAGCAGCCGTTCCCCTTCCTGTTCTACAAAATAAGGACGCGATACAGGATGCGTGCGCAAGATATCGACCAGGCCCAATGCGCTCATATTATCGTCAAAGCTGATGATCGTCTTGCCGCTGACCTCGCATAATTTCTCAAAGTATCCCAGTCCCTTCTCTGTCACTTCTTTGATGACACGCTCTTTAGGAAAAGATCCTTTACCATAGTTAATGTCCGCTTGTCTGGATATTTCAAATATTTCGTTCCCGTAGTCCTTCAGTTCAGGTTCGCCAAATACGATCATGCCAGATCGCTCCTTGAATTTTTCTACATTGATATGTAGCCGGTAAACATGGTCAAGTATTTTCTTTATCTGTTCTGATGGCAGCTTCATATTGGTATCGGCTACTACAAAATGGTCCTTTAAACGATCCTTTGTAAATAAGAGGCAGTCCGTCAGGGAACCAAAGTCAAAATGATCTTCCCTTACTGTTCTCTCTGCCCCCTCGACCCATATTCTTTTCCATTTTGCCGGGCTCATTTTTTCCCAATCCTTGGCTGCCGATTGGGATAAGCCGAACCTGCGGGAATAAGATCCGTTCTGCATAAACTACTTTATAAAGTGATATGAATTCCCGGCTCGCTCTTACTATATTCGTAAGGCTCCAATACCGGCATTAATATGTCTGCATTATCATGATATGCCATATTCGTCCCGGACGCTTTGCCGGGGATCTGCATGCTCAAATGTGTTATTTAGTTTCATAGTATCTGCCATTCACCAAAATAGCCTTCACATTCATTTCATGACAGATAGCTCCTACTTCTATTGAAGTGAGCTTATCGGGGTCTTGAACATCAAACTTGTGAATAGTGTTCTCTATCTGGTGTCTTATAGTAATGATCATAATATTCTATTTATTAACCTGTTTTTTTAATGACGGGGTCTTACCAGGTATAAAAAACACATTCATATCATGCAAATATAGTGTGTTTTATTATATAGTAAAATTTAGTTAATGTAATTTGAATAGGAATAGGGACCTGGTATATATATGTATTTTTCAACAAATGACCTTTTGCAAAAAATAATAGCCTTTAATGGTGCGGGTTTTCAGAAAAAAATAAAAAAACGGGAAAAACACCCCCTTTAAATTGGTAAAGACTTTTTACATTTCGGGCGAATGGATATTTAAGGATGCCATCCGATCATTTTAAACACTACAATTCAGATCATGGAAAAAGTTTTACACTACTTCAAGAGGATCTTCTTCCTCTTCATTTTTTGCTGTTCAGTTTTAAATGTAAATGCACAGCTAAGTTCCCCAGACAGTATGATGCAATTCAGGCATCCATGTGGTGTCTCTTCTCAATATCTTGCATCATTAGGTGTGGATTCGCCAATAGTTACACCCCTGTTAGATACGATACCCTCGCATTTTCCTGATTCCGCCGTTTTTACCTGCGGAGATGGAAGATTCAAAATTTATTATGTCGACTTTTTTCCAGATGCTAATAATGATCCTCTTGGAGGATTTGCAGATGCCACGGTAGTTGGAGGTTCCACATTAGGAGCCATACGAAGGGCCACATTTTGTGCAGTGCTGGAGTATGAAGTGGGACTTTTTGATTTTAGCCATGTGTCAACGGGCGACCCGATAAGGATATATGTGCACAGATCGTATTACCCTATTTATCATCCGGCAGGGAGCAGTTACCCTTATTATGCCCAGGCGGGGCCCGGATATTTTAACACGAACGCCGGGATAACGAACGGGATGGTGCGGGATTATGTAGTTTCAGGGACCGATCCGATATTGACAAGCCCCAATCTTTACCATGCCGAATTAACTGTGAATTTTGATTCAATTAACTCGGTCCCTATTAATTATGAGAACGACCATACCATACCTAATTCAACAACTCCGTATCCTAATTGTGCTACAGATCTGTACAGTGTTCTGCTTCATGAAACAGCACATATGATGGGTTGGTTCAGCATGGTCGGATATACTGTGCCAGGCACCCCTACGATAAGTAATACCAATAACCTGGCACCTTTTGCTATAAGTGGAAATGCACATTTATTTACCAGTATCGATACATCGATCAGCGTAGCATCCATTTATACGTATCAATATCCGGGCTTAACTGCATATCCTCAATACAATACGTATGGAAATGATTACAATTGCAGTACCGGGTTCAATTTTTCTTCCGGCAGTAAGCTGGTGCTTTATAATGCTACCACGCAACTGTTCTCTATAAATACAAGTAGTGCTGTTTATGCGAACAGCAATTACTGGATAAACAGCAAAAATGCACCAGAGAACCATCCCGTATATGCAGGAGCTATAAATGCTGCAGGAAATGTAAGGTCCTATGCTTCGCATCTTGACAACAATTTCTATCTCTATGCGTTCAGAAGCAGGATCTCGCCCGGGGACTACGCTGCATATGTTATGTCACCTTTCCTGGAAGACGGGGTACTGACAAGAGCCTACACGAAAGGAGAAATAGAAACATTTCACAATGTCATCGGGTATCAATTCAGTACTACACCAACGTATTTTAGCAACCATACACCCTGGTCCTGCAAAATGGCAACATATAAGATCTATAGCCCCGACAGACCAACATGGGATGTATTCTTTCCCGATGTGCTGCCGGCAGATGACAGTATGCAGAATGATATTGGTTCTAGTCTTACGATCAACCTTAATGATCCGCAATGGGGTTTTACGGATGCCGACGGGGACTCCTTATCCGTGATGCCCGGAAGTCTTGTTAATTTCAGGGGGGCCGGTAACGGCGGGAATAACCATGATCAATTGGTACTCAGCCATACCGGATCGAATACCGATAATGTCATAACCTATACTCCTCGTAGCAATTATTACGGGCGTACCCAATTTGGGCTTGACCTTTATGACGGGAAAGAAAAAGGGGCATTTGTTTTATTTACCATAGACGTGAAAAGAGGAACGAATGTGTATATCAATCCGGGGAATAATATGGTATTGAACGGAAGCATTGAAGAAGGAAGCGAGGTGAAAACAAAAGGGACACTGGCCGGGGAATCAATAAACAATACAATGGTATCTCATAGTGAAACTCTTTTAGGAAGAATGGCTGACGCGTCCCTTTCAGATAGCCGTCCATTTGATCTGAAAGATTATCTTATCAGGAACAGTGCGATCCAATGTGACGGATCTTATATTACAGATGCAGAAGGAGATCTGTCTTTTCTTAATACAGCGCCTAATAATATAATTACCTACCCAAATTCATGCAGCACGGGCGGAGACAGGTATGAGCGTTTATTTACAAATAGGTATTATTTAGGTAGAGCTGCGTCGAATTGTCATAGGTATATACTGGAATTGGATGCCTATTCATTCTCAAGCCAAACTGTTACAATGCATACAGACCTTTACAAAAGCCTGAATATATATGATATTTTTTTTGTCCCGCTTCCCACTTCCAATTTTTCTACCTTATTTTCATTTTCTTCAGGAACAAGCTGGCAACATATAAGCGATACCTTTTGGTATTGCGGTACGGATTCTTCCCTTATTTTACAATTATGGGGCGGTGGCAGTAGCAGTAGCGTGGTCCTCATTGATAATATTTCATTGAAACAAGATCTGAACCCTCCTGCATTATCGGCAAGTATCACTAAAACGATCTTGGGCAATTGCACGTCCAACCTTACAACAAATGTAAGCCATGCGGCATGCAGTACAAGCTATTACTGGAGCAATACGGTGAACAGCGCTCACCCCACAACACAGACCATTAATGTGCAAAGTAATGTGAGCGCCAGTTATTGGGTGATCGTGAGTGATGGTTGCAGAAGCGATACGGATACCGTTATCATTACCGCCCCGACCCTACCTGCTCCGACCATATCAACGACCAACAGCACTACATTTTGTATAGGCGGGAGTGCCTTACTTACATGCAGCCCCAATAGCAGCAGTTATACTTACCAATGGTATAACGGCAGCTCCTTAATAACGGGGGCTACCAGTGCTACTTATTCCGCAACAGTTGCAGGTATGTATACTGTTGATATGACAGATCCTACGACAGCCTGTTACCTGGTATCTAATGCTATTGTGATCACAGTGAACCCATTTCCTGTCATCAGCGTACAGCCCGGCAACGTAAGCATTTGCTCCGGCCTGAATACCAGTTTTGGAATAACTGCTACAGGTACAGGGCTTAGTTACCAATGGTATGTGAACCCGGGATCGGGATTTGTGAGTATAACAAACGGTGGTGTATATAGTGGGGCTACATTAGCAACACTCAGTATCACAGGCGTTACGACCAGTATGAATGGCTATACTTACAAGTGTATCGTAAGCAATACCTATGGATGTGCCGTGACAAGCAATACAGTAACGCTGACAGTGAACACCTCGCCGGCATTGAGCAGCACACTCAGCCCATCAGCCATTTGCAGTGGCTCCACATTTAGTTACACCCCGACCAGTACCCTTTCAGGCACCAGTTTCAGCTGGACAAGGGCTGCCATATCAAGCATTAACGGTAATACTTCGGGAAGCGGCACAGGCAGTATCAGCGAAACACTTACAAATAGTTCTGCAAATGCGGTAAACGTAACTTACGTATATACATTAACAGCAAATGGGTGCACGAATACCCAAAATGTAGTGGTAACGGTAAACCGATCAGCAGCTATCTCCAATCAGCCGCAGAACAGTACCCTATGTGCAGGCGGCAATACAAGCTTCAGTGTTACTGCTACAGGTGCAGGCCTGACGTATCAATGGCAGGTCAATAACGGGACTGGATTTATCAATATCACTAATGGAGGCGTATATGGCGGAGCTACAACAAACACACTTACTATTACAGGGGCCATATCAACAATGAGTACGTATACATACCGATGCATCGTATCAGGCACCTGTAGCCCGTCTGCGACCAGTAGTACCGGAATATTAACCGTAAATCCTTCACCTGTAGCAAGCATTAGCCCGGCCGGACCGGATACGATATGTTCTGAAACTGATACAGCTGTACTTAGTGCAAGCCCGACAGGCAGCGGCTATACCTATCAATGGTTTAACGGTGGAACCGCTATTACAGGTGCAACGAGCTCTATTTATAGATTTTCGCAGCCTGTAGGCAGCAATACTACTTATACGATCAAGGTGGTCGTTACAAACTCATATGGTTGCACAGACACAGCTTCTATATCGATCGTTGTGCTGGGTGGGAACTGTGCATGTGCTTCGTTCAAGACCTATTCTTTCAAGACAATTTCAGGAACGAAGACGGTGAGCAGCTTTACGAGCGGACAGAATTATTACGCTAATGGCGACCTTACTATTACCGGAACAGGCACGCTGTCATCCATCTATATGACAGTTGGAAGTAAGCGCAATATATATCTTGACACCAGCAGCAGGATCACGATCGATAACAGCCATTTGTGGGCATGTGACACTATGTGGAAAGGTATCACCTTAAAAAGAGGGGTTGATTCGTCAGCATATCTGACGCTGCAAAATAATGTACTGCTGGAAGATGCGCTGATCGGGGTAAATATAAGCAACCCGTATAACCCGGGCGGGTATGTCTTTTCTTGTGACAGCAGTATCTTTAACAAGGATTCTGTAGGGGTATATATACAAACTGATACCGCAAGCAGCAGCTCTTATCCCTTCCGTTTTCGTGGCAATTTATTTACAAGCAGAGATGGCATCTCCATAAATTACCACACATGGAATAGTTCCTGGGCCCTGAAAGCAGCATATACACAGCCTAATGTATTCATGCCGCCATTTAAAATTGCCAGCGGTGCATACGCAGCCCTTTCCTGTAAAAACGGATCTTTCCCTTATGCAGGTATCGTATTGAATGGAGTTGGGAAAACCACCACTGCCAGCAGTCCTGTATTTTATGGCATCACTATTGGCGATAACAGCCAGGCCTATTACCAGAATATGTTCGACACCCTGCAATATGGGATATGGGCTTATAACAGTAATGCAATAGTACAGAACGGTGCATTTATAAATGAAGGCAAGGACGGGATAAACGGCAGGGTATCTATAAGTCCCTTGTTCAAAGCACGGCTATTGCTACCGTATACAACAACTGGCAATAAGAACCAATTCTGGAGCTGTCTTAATGATGGGGTGTACCTGGCAAATTATTACAGGGTGAATGTATACCAAAGCAATATGATAGGAAAAGCTACTAATGCTTCCTCTGGGATCCGGGTAATAGAAAATGCGCCGACCACTGCTTATAACAGTACATTCGATACCATAGATATCAGGCAGGACAGCCTGTGCAATACATGGAATGGCATTGCGGTCTCTACTGCTTCAAGTTACCAGAATTCGCTAAGCGCACCATTCCCTAAGGTATTGGTGCGTGTAAATGCCAATACGATAGTTCCCAATTACAGTTCTGGTACAGGTATCGTGAACCAGGGGATCTCTTTACAAAATGCATTGAGTACCAATCTGAATTACACTTCGTATGCAGGCTTCATTCATGCGGACAGTAATGCGATAGATGCGTATAACGGTATAAATATAAACGGTATGAAAAGCGCCAATACATCCTCTATTTATAACCTGATGACGATAGAGCCGATGAACAAAATAGGACAATACGGGATAATCCATACCAATTGCTATTACACCAATATTGTTGAAAATAATATTGGTGGTTCAGGGACCATAGGGACCATTGATACGGCACGTGCGGTGTATGTTTCCTCCTGTCCGTTCAGTTATGTGACATGCAATACAGTAAACAATTTCGGTAGGGGCTTCGAGTTCTTTGGTCAAAACGCATATTCTAAATGGCTTAGCAATACGATGTCACTACTAAAAAAAGGACTCGTACTGAATATGAATGCCGTTATTGGCCCACAATATTACCTATCAACAAGCGGCCCTATTGGAGATGTATGGTCGAGTGGAACTTCATGGACATCAAGCAGCATCTTCCATACATTTACACAAAATGGTTCAAATGCAGCTAATTCTCCACTTTATGTAAATGGAACTAGTACTACCTATCCTACTCACAACGGTGGATTTGGTAGCTTTTCATCTTCAACTATTAATACTGTTACTGGCAGCCCAATAAGCAGTTGCCCTGTACCTAAATGGCCTGTTATAAGGCATTTTGCAGACCTTGAAGCCACAGCACTTACTACGGTGGCATATGATGTGCATGCCAATATAAGCGAATGGATAGCGCAATTTGATCTTTACCAGCTATTGCTTGTTGATAGCATTGTACAGGAAGATAGCAGTGTTGTTA
>CAIYVS010000323.1 GCA_903929655.1 uncultured Bacteroidota bacterium
CTCTCAACAGCGAAATCAACAGCACTATAGTAAAATCCATTTGTGGACGTGATTTTTACAACAATAAATTTAAGTGTATATTCAATGTCTAAATGGTATAATTCGCCTCTCCATAAGGCAAAATTACACTATTGCGACCTAAACGCCTATACCTATAATATTAATTGTCAGAAATCCGCTTCAGGTTGAACTCGGGAATAGTAGATACTATGATAGGTATCTTTTCGAGCGTTACATCAGACGAGTCTAAGCCGAAGCCACGTTCTTCCGAAAGGCTGAAACGTTTTAAGATAAAATAGGCACGCATGATGAGGCGTTCATACATAGGCAGTGCATTATCGCGGGAAAGGAATTTTTCCATTACTATGAAGCGGAAATCACCCATTACATTGTTTTTGCTCAGCGATTCGTAGCGGCTTACCACATTCACCTCTTTGTTCTGCACCATCTCTTCCACCACTTTGCGGAACATGTACTGTATCTTATGTTCTACCCTAAAGCCCAGCCTGAATTCCACTCTTATGATCTCATTAGGTATGATGGTCTGTACAACATACTCCATGGTATATGGATCATCAAGTACGTCCACATGCGCGAACCAATAAATATCCGCACGTTTGGGTTTGCGGTACAGGATAGAATAAATGACTTTGTGCTCAATCTCTTTGGGATTGTTGGCGCTGGTGAGGTAAACAAGATGTGTGGAATATTTTGGTATGCTGCGGTCATTACTTAGCTCTTGTATAATAGGGACATAGTCTTCCAGCCTCACAAATTCTATATACCGGTTCTTTATCTTTCTTGCCTTGAACCAGGAAAACATTACAAAGAATAATGCGCCGCCGGCCATTACGGTTACCACGCCGCCTTCTGCAAATTTGTCAACCAGGTTAGCGGTAAGAAAAGAGAATTCAATGGTAAGGTAAACCACCAGGTAGAGACCAACCCAGAACAGTGCCACTCTCCTTACGTATAGGTAATATGCAAAGAGACAAGAGGTCATGATCATGGTTACCGTTATGGAAAGTCCGTAGGCGGCTTCCATATTTGATGAACGACGGAAAAAGAGAACGACTGCAATGCAACCTGCGAATAATAAAAAATTGATACCGGGTATGAATAACTGCCCTCTTTCCACTGTAGGGTAATTGATCTTCATCTTAGGCCAGAGGTTCAGTTTGATGGCTTCGCTGATAAGTGTGAATGAACCGGATATCAGAGCCTGGCTGGCAATGATGGCGGCTACAGTTGAAATAATGATACCTGTAAGCACAAACCATTGAGGCATTAATTCGAAAAAGGGGTTCTTAACGGCGGAGTGCCATACCTGTCCCTTGAAGCCTAATAAATAAGCGCCTTGTCCCAGGTAGTTGAGAATAAGGCAGGTTTTTACAAATATCCAGGAATAGCGGATATTGCCCCTGCCGCAATGTCCGAGATCAGAATACAAGGCTTCGGCCCCTGTAGTGCAGAGGAATACTGCACCAAGAATCCAAAAACCTTTGGGGTAAACGGTAAGTATCCTTATTGCATAATAGGGATTGAGTGCCTTAAATATATGCCAGTCGTCGGAAATGTGGTGAAGGCCCAGTATAGCCAGCATCATAAACCAAAGGAACATAATGGGCCCGAAAGCCTTGCCAATGGATGAACTGCCGAACTGCTGGAAAAAGAATAACACAGTAAGTATGGCTATTACAATATACACGATGGTCATTTCGCTAATATTTGTAAGCCTGGGAATATTGCGCAAGCCCTCTATGGCAGATGTAACAGAGATGGGGGGCGTTATCATGCCGTCGGCCAATAGGGCAGCACCTCCCAGCATGGCGAGTATCACGGTCCATTTGCCGTGCCTGCGAACAAGTGCAAAGAGCGAGAAAATGCCGCCTTCCCCTTTATTATCTGCTTTCAGCGTAAGTACCACATATTTAATGGTGGTTTGCAGGGTAAGTGTCCAGATAATGCAGGACAGGGCCCCAATGATGAGATCTTCGCCTATCACTTTGCCATTGCATATGGCATTCATTACGTAGAGTGGGGAAGTGCCTATGTCGCCATAAATAATACCGAGGGCGATTACGAGGCCAGCAAGCGAGGCTTTATTGATACTTTTTGACACGAAGCTTAAGAGGCTTGTTAAAATATAGTTCGCAAAGGTAGCCTGATTTTCTACATGTTGATGATTTTGTACTTAATTAGTTTATTAGCTGATAGTTAATGTGTATTTAATTAATATGATGTCTCGGATTTGTTTACAAAATGATATGTTTTAAGAAAATTAATTATCTTGTTGATGTCCTTATTACATACATAAAACCATAAAAATTAAGTGCTCAAATATTATAAATATGAGTGAACGGGAAGCTTTGCCACCAATTGCCAAACTCAGCGAAACCTGGGTCGACAATGGTTTGAGTAATAAGGAAATAGAAGAAAAATTACGCATTGGAGGCTATGATGACAGGTATATTGCTGACTTGCTGCAAGAGCTGGGTAAATTGCGCAATGCAAAAAAAACCGCCCGTGGCCTCACTCTTATTCTTATAGGCTCTGTCATGTGCCTGCTTTCCTGTATTCTTACTCTTACTCATGCTTTTCCCGGTTCTGATTTTTCATTTGTTCTTTTTGGTGTAACTACGATAGGTATATTATTGGTGTTTGGGGGCTTGATTTTTATTTTTGGATAAGGGGAACAAGTACTTAGTCATTAGTAGATAGTTGCAAGTTGGGATTGTACCTGGCTGAACACGAGTTTACTTTTTTGACGGATGTTTAAAATGAAAGAAATAACCCAGGCTCATACCCATATTGAGGCTCTTCATATAATTATTTGAATCGCCAGATGGCTGCAGGTTTACAAATCCTTTTTGAAAATAGAGCAGTGTATAAATGTGAAAGGGTAATTGTATGCCCGCGCTGGCGATAATGCCGGCATCTAACAGTTTGATGTCATCGTTTGATGAGGAACCGATTCTTAATGAGCGGGTGATTGGAGACTCCAGGGGCATAATATAAAAGCCCGGCGGGTATACCAAAGGCAGGTAAGAGGTGCTTCCCCAAGCATTAAAACCTATATAGGGGCCTATGCCAAAGAAGGGAGTGCCGGGGCCGGGTTTATTAATTTTGTAGACCAACTGAAGCGGAATTTCGATTGTATTGATATTCATAGTAATTCCGTAAGGTGGGGCTCCGTTGCCTGGATAAAAACCATTGCGGGCATACAAAACTGCGGGCTGCAAATAAAAATGATCGTTCAGGCTGATATCAGCCTTCAGTCCCGCACGGATATTGCCATTTAATTTTGTCAGATTCTTATCGCCGTAGGTATTGGTGCTGTAGGTGCTTAGATTGACTCCTATCTCAGGCGCAATGCTGATCTGTGCAGAAAGATTTATTGCTATTATACATGAGGCGAAAAGAAGGAATAGTGATCTCATAATTTATGGTTTCGTATATAGACCGCTGAAAAATGTGAAACCTTGGGTAGGGTAATAAAATAGGTTCAAAAAGAAATTTTAAATATGAATCTGCGATAGGAGGAGCAAATACCCAAAATATTAAGGGCAGAAACAGCAAAAAATGCAATAAGCCTATTGATTTATGTGTAAATTATATTGTTTGTATATTGTATTCCCATTATTGAATTGATCGGTTTCATAAATGTTTTCTCCAAGTGTCTTAGGGTCCAAAATTTCAGAGGGGCCATTTTTTATTTCAAATTCATCCATAATTATCAATTTGCCATCACATTTTTGAATTAATTCCTGCAATAAATATTTATTGGGCATAGTACTTTTCCAATTTTTGGCAATCCGGTTTCTATCAAGTGTAGCCATGGAAAACAATTCGCTATTTGTCATCATGCTGATTCCTTTTTCAAGAGCTGTGCCGTTATAGCTTAAATGATGTCCAACTTTATAAAAAATAGTCCGATTTAAAAGATCTTCAACCAAATGTTTTCCGTCTTTACCTTTGTTTTTCCATTTTTCAATATTATGCCAACTTTCCCAACTTCCATATTCTGCGTCTCCAGGAAATAACATCACTTCTTTTGTTTTATCAAATTCAACAGCGAAGGCGAGGCTGGTATTATTAATATGGCTGTTAATTCTTAATTCCAATGAGCCAGCGTTATTCAGCCAATTATTATCTATTTTCCTCCACTCATTTTTCGGTCCTTTATAAGAATTAATTTGAGACCGTACCTCCCGGTCATTTTGTTCTACCAAATAATAACTTGCAAAGGGTAGGTCTTTGTAATTTAAACTATCTTTTGAAAGGTTCAAAAAAGCTTCTGCTGCCAAAGAACTGTTATATAATTCAAAATTCTTTTTATAAACATCAGCCCCCAGTTTGCCATCTTTAAAAATATAATTTCTATCAGTGGGTGGACCTAAGATGTAAAATTTTAATGACGGGATTCCAGGAATTGTAATAATATCTCCCGGATTCAAATAGCGGATTTTTACTTTTTTATCCTTTAATATTTTTTTTATAGCAAGCATCCCGGGCAATTCTTCGCCTTTCTTATCGCCATCAGATACATTAATTAACTCTAAGGTATCGAGGCCATTCATAAGAGCTTCACTAGATTTTAAAAATATGTTTTTCTGGTAACTATCTAAATTTGATTTTTCTAAAGTCTTATTTCTTTTTTTTATTTCACATATTGCATTGTTTAAAGCAAGTTTCATTTTTCCTTGTTTGTTCTTAAGTTTTTGAGCATAACCATTTGGGTCTTCAGTGTTTTCAGTCCATCCAAACCAAGCTTCTTTAATCTCAAACTGTTTAAAAATAGAAGCACATTTAGCAAAGCCATTGACATGATCATTATGCTCATGGGTAACAATGAGTAAGTCGATCTTTTTATTAACGTAATCAGCTAAATTTTTTACGTAGGGTTCAAATTCTTTTGGCCCGCCGCTGCAACTGCCACAATCAATCATCATTGTAAAGACATCAGATTCGTCATTGCCGAATTTTACAATAAAACAATCTCCGGTACCCATACAATACATTCGCACCGAAGCTGTATTTATTTCATTTGCATGAATAATCTTTTTATGAACTTTCCTTTGTGCGGTTTTTTTACTAATAGTCGATTTTGGCATAGAACAATAGTTTAATGCTGATGTAAAAATGCGAATGGTTCTGTTAGTGAATGGAGGCCTGTACCAAAATATTGTACATATTCGTTAATGCCAAAATTATTTTCATCATTTAAATACTTGTATTGAGCCTCTAATCTTTTGATGTTTATTTTAGGTGACCTGTTTTTGTTATTACCCAAGAGGCTGTTTTTATCAATTAATGGTTTTGAGATGGCATATTTCAATTTCAAAGTATCTAAATCAAAAATTAAAGTGCAGCCACCCCTGAATTCAAAACTGCCTTCCGGTGCTGATTCCTGTTTACCTTGCGAGGTAGATAAAGGAGGAATATAAAACTCTTTAAAAGCTCCATTTTCAAAAGTAACTCCACAACGCTGAAGGATTGAAAATACTACTTGGTTGATCTGGGTGTTTTTAGGCCCAACTTTTGATACTACTCTCAGGTTTTGTATTTCAAATGATGGACCGCCATACCTAGTAGATTGTCTGACCCCCAGAGAATTAAAGTTTTCGAAAAAAGCCAATCCCGTAATAAGGGAAAAATCCAGGGATGCGTTAAATTTCACATTAATTCTATTATGTAAGCCTAGTATCTGTGTAGTTTCGTCATGATACCCAGAAATGTATTTTTTTGTAAGGGTATAAATTTGTTCACGATCATTGATGTATTTTATTTTATCGCTATACTCTCTGAGAAAACCATTTATTATCCCCATTAGCTGATTTGTTTCAGGATCTAATTTTTGAGAGCTGTTTTCGTCTAACTCTATTGTATTTCCATCGGCGTCTGTTGCATTTCCAATATTTAATAATGGGTAGCATAAACTTTCAATGCTAAGAGTTTTAATACCGTCAGGATAAATACCCCTGCGTCTGAATGCATCAATAAAGGCTAATCTGTAATTTAGTACATCGTCTTCAACAAGATCTGCATCTGCAGTAATTATAGCACGCAAATAGTCGCCAAAAGTAATATCGACAGGCGGACAATAATCTAATGCTCTTATACACATATTAAGTGCATGGCTTGCCGTTTTGGCTGCTTCGCTTGCCAACCTGTTTATAAGGTCAGGATGTAATTCTCCTTGTTGTAATATGCCTGTACCATCAGATGCTATGCGCAGTAAATCGGTTATCCTGTTCTTGTAAATGCTCAAAAAGGCTTCAAATACAGCTGCAACTAATATGCTGCCTCTTTTATGAGGCTCCATAATTGTTCTATAATCATTGGGGTCAGGAATCAGGGGTTTCCATTGTTTAGTTACCACGTCAATATCGCCGATTGCATCTCTTAAACTACCATAATCGCCAATTGCCGTTCCGAATTGTTGTGCTAGTTGTCCAAGTAAATTCTGTAATCCAAGGTTTCCCCTTGTTTTTGCAATCTGGTGCCTCAACACTTCAGGAAATGTAAAGTGTTGAAATAATGCTACTATATCTGCAAATGCTTCATGAAAAGCCAGTACATCCGCGTTGGTAGGCTCATTATAGTAATTATGCATCCCATCTAAAATAGCATGTGTAGTTTCGTGAGCAACAATGTCGTGACTAAGGCATGTAAATACTAAAGAATCAGGCATTAAAATAGTTTCATCAGCTGGTGTTGAAGAAAAATAGCCAAATAATAATGCTTTTTTAACCGGGCTATAAAATGCGTTTGCTTCGCGTAGCGCATGAGGGTAAATTCTAAGTTGAGAGACATATTCCTCATAAATTTTTTGATCACTAACGCGCCTAGGAGACCATAATATTTTCCTGCCAAGACCTTTTTCAAAGTTTTTTATTGTAGTCATAGCAACTGCATAGACCATTTGCTGGTGAAATTGGGGATTGCTTTCGCTTGGATCCAACCCGTCTTGTGCCAGAATATATTTTGCATCTAAGTCTACCGGCAAATAGAACTGGTTAATAGTTGGGTCGTAATCAATTACTTCTAAATACTCTCCAACGGGGCCTATTCCAACATTTTCCCATGATATTTTGTAGACAATATTATTTATAGAGGCAGTGTCGTGTTTTAATGACAGACTTGGATCGAAAGCGTAACCACGAAGTTTTCTGAACGGAGGAGGTTTCAGTGCAGCTGAATTTTGTTTAAATATTTTCATACAATAAATTTATCGGGTCATTATTGTCAATCGTTTATATGCCATATTGGTAATATTATTACTTTAAAGGGTTATAAAACTAAAAAATAATTTACATATATACAATAGGTAAAATGCCCTTTTTATAAGTAGGCTTATATTAATATAAAATAATGCCAATTCTCATATTGGTTATAAGATTTGACAATGCAAAAATAATCAATCAGGTTCTGTTTGGTTCGACACGGGTCTCTAAGGAATATCCCACCCGAAAAAAATGAGTTCCATATCACTTTTTCCACCGAGCTGAGTATTCTTGTGTTTTTTGTATATAAAATGTATTTTCTGGTTGCCTTTATTTTTGCCTGTATATCTCCAAAATATTCTTCATCACTAAAATCAATACAGATATAATCCTCAAAAACCATAAGTGATTTAAATTCGTTTCTTAATCACAAAAAATCTAAAACATATGAGTAATACTACAGAATTAGTTGTAAAAATGAACCTGGACAGTTGGAACAGCCACCTGAAAAGAACTGATGATATTATTAACAGCCTGACAGATGAGCAATTGGCCGGGCAGGTGTCTCCGGGCAGGAACAGGGGCACATATTTATTAGGCCATCTTACTGCCGTAAACGACAGGTTGTTGCCTTTAATGGGTTTTGGAGAACAAGTGCACCCGGAACTGAATGATACCTATCTTGCCAATCCGGATGATACAAGTAAAACAAGTCATTCTATTGCAGAACTCAGGTCTCACTGGAAAGAAGTGAATGACAGGTTGGAGCAGCATATCAATAGCCTGAGTACTGATGAATGGCTGCAAAGGCATACTTCTGTAAGCGAAGAGGATTTTGCAAAAGAGCCGCACAGGAACAGGCTGAATGTGCTTATAAGCAGGACCGGACATATGGCGGGGCATTTAGGGCAGTTGTTGTTTTTGAAGAGATAAGGATTAAAGAAATTACCCTAATTCCATAATCAGGGC
>CAIYVS010000324.1 GCA_903929655.1 uncultured Bacteroidota bacterium
GCTTGTTAATAATGTCGGATACATCTTCAACACCGAAAGAATTGTGATCAGTAAACCAAGTGATTTCTGAGTGTATTAGTTTATCTCTTTTATCTTTGTGAAATAGGGTTAAAACATCTTTTAATTCTTCCGGAATGTTTACATCATAACGTAAATCATCTAGTTTTTTAAAGCCACCTATTTGGTTTGGTATTATTTCGTATTTATTTAGCAATGTTTTTCTATCGACTATTTTCACGATGTAGCCAATTACACCATTGAGCCATTTCGTTGCTACAGCAATATCACCATTAAATTTATCAGTTGCAAGTGCTGAAAGTGATTTGTAATTTTGGATTTCCTTCAAGAGCCTATCAATATCAAAAATAAGATCCTGCCATTCTTTGTAGTTTACATTGATAATTTTACTCCAAACAAAAGCTTCCTTTTTATTTGGCATTTTTGCACCAATAAAATCAAAGCATAGGCTCCAAAATGCTTCAAAGTTATCTTGACTTTCACTAACAGGAATTAATGCATCTCGTAATGGGAGTTGATTTTCGGCTTCATTTAGTATTATTTCTTGAGATAATAAGAAGTTACGGACTTCGGAATAAATTTCAATATACCACTCTTCCGATACCCAATCTGGGCATACTTCATATTGAGTTAACGCCAGCCAAAGTATTGAAGTCCACTTATTCTCAATACACGAGCTAACAAATATTTTATATAGGTCAGTGGCATCCTGAATTCTTTTTTGATTGCCGTTATCTTTTCCTGTTAATAAAGATATCCCGTCTCTTTCTGTTCTTGGATAGAACTTTGGGCAGTTTACCATTAGTGGGAATCTCCATTTATCGCTTCCGATAAGAGGGAATGTACAAAACAATACAGGAGAAGATATTTGAAGAGGTATTATTTCATAGGTACCATTATTTGGTTTTATTTCAATAGCTAAGTCTATACTGTTCTCAATATCTGAACAAGTTGCAATTACTATTGTTTTCTTTTCAATTAAGGTCTTATCGAGTGAGTAAATATTTTTTGAAATTTCAACTGTGCAAACAGATTTGCTTTTTCTTATGAGATCTTCATTTCTAGTGAACGTTGTTACTGTCTTAGTTTTGAATTCATCAACAATTTCTATTGTAGCAATCTCCCGACTAAATGTTAATACAAATGGCAAATAATGTTCAATGCCTTCTATTCCTTTGTTTACAACATTGATACCTTCTTCAAATTCTTTTTCGTTGTCATTGAGATAGTAGGTGAATTTAGTATCAAAATTATTGGAGACAATTCCTTCTTTAAAATCAGTGTCATACTGATCAAGAGATTTTTCGACTTTTTCTGCTAACTGAAGCTTATTGTTATACTTTCTTCTGTCTAATTCAAATAAAAAACTGTAAGTCTTGTTATCTCTGTTTAAAAAGATGCCTTCAACTAAAATTCTTAAAGAAAGGATATGCGTTGATAAGAAACCTGTTCCAAACTGTCCAGTAATATCCTCTCTCATGGATTCATCTTCTTCTATTTTCCCGGAGTCCGCCAACAGCAAACACTTCGGGTCATCGTATTTATATGGATGATTGCTAAACATGAATGGGTTGCCATCATGCTCAAATCTTACATATATACCATCACTTTCGTTAGATGAGATAACCAATCTTGCGCTTACTTTTTTGTCCGGGATATTATAGGGTGCATAGCCTCCTGTTTTAAAAACAACAGTATCCTTCGCATTCTGTAATAGTTCCCAAAACCATCTTTTATCTGAATCTCTTTCACCCATTGCCCTTCGCACCTTTTCGTATATTTTACTTGTAGCAGAAATTGCTAAATCCCTATTATTACTCATGTTTTGGTAAATTAAGATGTAATAAAAATACTTTAAAATAGCATTACGTTACCGCCAATATAACCGGGTTCTATAACGGTAATAATCAACAATGAAACTTCAAACTAAAAGAACTTATTGTCAAGTGACAATAAGTTCTTTTAGTTTGAACTGGAATTAAGAGAACTGTATTAATACTTAAAAACGATAATTTTAATCATATAATACTTGTTTTATCGTTTGTTGCTTGCACTCAAAAGCAGGGCAATACCCGTTAAAATGCCAGCGCCAACTAAAAAACTGTTTGCAGATTTCACCTGTGTACTATGGGCATTTCCATATTGAATGTAGTTCGCATAGCTTTCACAATTAAAAGTTTTCACGTCGTATTTGGCACCCAATAATTTTATGCCCCTTTCAATAGCTGCATTTCTCTGACTGAAATCTCCGAAGAATTTTCTTATTCTCAGAAATGATGGGTTTTCAAAAACAAATAAATCTTCTGTAATCCACCTAACGCCAGTTTTGTAATTATTCTCAAAGTAGAAGTCCACTCCATCGGCATTCTTGCCCCAATATGTCAAATAATGTTCGATAATATTTAGGTAGCTTTTAGGTGTAATAATAACGTCACCAGGCTGTAAATTCATTCTCTGAGCAAATGTTGAGTTCTGCATAATAATTGTGTTAGCATTTTAAGTGAAAAAATAGGATATTTTGCAATGTGCTTTTTCTATAACGCAGGTACTATGTTATTCTCCTTCATCCAAGTAATTCCTTCAATAATTGAAGGTCGAGAAAATTTCAATTTACTACTATTCCATGCATAAAAACGCTCTATAAGTAGTTCATTAGAAATGGCTAGACTTTGTGTATTAATTTCATTCCAAACGTAAAATAAAGTAGCAACTATTTCACAAAAATCCGACCTCTTTTTCCTAAACAAATCAATCAGGTGTTCAATTTGAGTTATCTCCTTTTTGTAATAATTCAAATAATATTGCTTGTACTCCTGGACCTTTTCATCAAGTTCATATTTTGTACCTTTTGCACTTTTAATGACCTTAAACCATTTTCTTTTTTTAAACTCACCATCTATTGAATACATCAGTTTTGGATCCAATGGGCCAGCTGCATATTTACCATAACTTGTTGATAACTCCATATGACAGACCTGCTCACAGAGATACTGAACCTTTACAAATTTTACATGCCCAAAAGTTGGTTCATCGTGTAAGCTTGATGCAATTTCGGCTGCTAAAACAATTTTTTTAAAATAATCATTTTTCTTCTTCACCGTACCTGTATCTGCCAGTTTAGTTTTAACTCCACTGATAGGAATACATTTTACAGGTGTCTGAGAATTTTGAGCCAAGCTTGGTACAATTTTTCGAGAACTTTTTAGCCTTTCCAAAAAGAGTTTGCCATCTGCAAGGTCTTCAGGTAATTCTATTTCAGTATTGCCAAACACTTGCTCAAATTGTTCGATTCCTTTCTCGTTCTCTGGAAATAAGAAACAAAATTTTTTCAATGCAGCATTCAAAACTTCTTCCTTATTGTCTTTGGCTAAGTTTTTTTTGCTATCTTTTACCATAAAATCCAATTTGAATTCTTGTTTTAAATAAATATTAATTAGTCTTTCCTAAGTATGTGTACAATTTCTTTAACACTCTCAATTTGATTATCCTTAAATTTCCTTTAGTAACGCCTAAGTCTCTACACAGATTTTCAATGACATCATCAGGTAGATGTTTTTTTGTATCTATACAATTGTGATCAGCATATACCATTAAAATATACCGATCCCTATCGTTAAGGGTTGCAATTGCCTCTTGTAATTGCAATCTTTCATATGAAATTTGAATATGGTCTTCTTCATTAAAATTATCAATTTTTTCTTCGACAGGGATTTCAAAATCCCTGTCATCGCCATTACAAACTAGCATATTTGCTTTCAATGAATCAAACCATTCATTTTTTGCAATTATACAAAGCCAACCTTTTATTCGCTTCTGAATTGTTACATCAGAATCTGTTTCGGAAAACACAAAATCGTGAATACAATTAATGGCTTTAACCATTGAATCCTGAAATAAATCTTTAGCACGATTTTCGTCATATTTATAATTCATGCATAAAATAATGCACTTTTTGTACAAATATTTACCATACCTGAAATAAAATTCTAAGTATAGTCTCTCATCATGTATGCAGTCCTTATTACTCAACCGAATTTTATTGAGTAGTTCAGAATCAAGCAGCTTTGATAAGGGTCTTTTATCAATCGATAACTCTATTTCCATAAAGAATCACTGTTTAGCTACCTATATAAACCTGTAAACGTTACATAGTTTTTTTGTAACGTTTTCCGGTTATAGGTATGTACTAAAAATCATAAAGCAATGAACAACGAAGCAAAAAAAGACAATGGCGTCTTTGAGATTAAAATTAACGAAAAAACCACTGAGTTTTCTAAACCACATGTTACTGGAAAGGAAATACTTGAGAAAGGCGGTTTCATCCCGGAGGAATGCCACGCATTATATAGAAAATTTAAGGGAGGTGATTTTGAATATATTTCCTTATCGGATATAGTTGATATTTCCAATGAGGAAATAGAGCATTTTATCACAAAAGAACCCATAGTCTTTAATTATTCGGTTAACAACGAACCTGAGACAACAGATAAAAAACACCTTACGCCAAACGAAATACTTGAGCTTGCGGGCTTGAACCAAAGCGAATTTTTTCTGCTTCAAATTAAGGATGGCGAGGATATTAATTATGCATATTGCCTGCATGAAGAAATAAAAATGGTTTGCCCCGGTTTAAAATTTAAGACAGAAAAGTGGCACGAAATCGCAAATATCGAAGAGCTTGGAAAAACTTGCCAAAAAGTTCCCACTTCAAGAATTTATCGTATTAAGATAGATAAGACCTATCACAATGTTCATAGTCCATATATTACTGGTGAGCAGATTATAGAATTGGAAAAGAAATCGTTAGCGGTACCATATAATGTACTGAAGTTTTTAAGCATCGATGCTAAACCAAAACCGGTTGGGCTGAAAGAAACGGTAGATCTTAGAGAAAAGTGCCTTATCCGATTTGTTTTACAACCTAAAGAACAAAAAGATGGAGAAAATTTATCGTAGGGATTTTCTATTACCTGAGGAAGACATCCAATTTCTCAACAAATTGGGTCTTCCTTGGGAAACTATTTCCAATGCTGGATTATGGCTCATAATTTATGATTATCCTATCCCCGTTGGTTATAATGTAAACAAAGCTGAGATTGCCCTGAATATACCTTCAGGATATGATGCTGCACAAATTGACATGGCATATTTCCATCCTCATTTGTTAAAGCTTTCAGGAAGACTAATAAGTGCTACGGTACCGCATCCCATAGATGGTAAAAGCTTTCAACGCTGGTCTAGACATCGACAACCTAATGAATGGGTTCCGGGAATTGATAACGTGTCAACTCATTTAAGTCTTGTAGATAATTGGCTTGAAGCTGATATAAAAAGATAAGCTATGAATAGAATTAGAATTTCTGAAATGCACTATGATCAACTGCGTGAACATCTGTTTCCTGGCGATGGAAAAGAAGCCGTAGCAATTGCGTTGTGCGGACGATCAAATAATGGCGAAAATACTACGTTGCTTGTACAGGACGTACTATTAATTCCATATGAATCATGCTATGAGCGAAAACCAGATTTCGTTTACTGGCCCACCAACTTAATTGATGATTTTGTTGAAAGGGCTGCAAAAAATAATTTGGGCATTCTCAAAATCCACTGTCACCCCGGAGGGTTTGATAAATTTTCGCAAATAGACACTGATTCAGATATTAAGCTTTTCACAAGTATTCATGCTTGGGTTGATGGTGAGTTGCCTCACGCTAGTTGTATAATGCTACCGGACGGAAGAATATTTGGTAGGTTTTTTACAGTAAACATGCATGAGGAAATCGTACATCAAATTTCTGTTGCAGGTAGCGATATTCATAATTGGTATTATGGCGAGAATAATACAATGAATGAAGAACTTCATATTAGAAATATGCAAGTGTTCGGTAAAAAAACCATTGCTATTCTTAACAAAATGCGTGTCGGTGTTGTCGGATGTTCAGGTACCGGCAGTCCAACAATTGAGCAACTCAAAAGGTATGGAGTAGGTGAAATAATTTTGGTTGACCCGGATTTTGTTGACAAGCTTAATTTAAACAGAATTATTGGTTCGTCACTTCACGATGCAGAAAATAAGATAATGAAAGTTGAGGTAATGAAACGAGAAATAAATAAAGTCGGGTACGGGACTAAAGTAACCTGTTTTCCATCTCACGTTACTAACTATTCAATAGTTAAAATGCTTGCCGAGTGTGACATTCTCTTTAGTTGCGTTGATGGATCAGAAGCACGACATTTATTAAATTTAATCTCCTCATTTTATATTATCCCATTAATAGACATGGGTGTAAAAATTGATGTTTCAAAAAATGGCATCATTAACGGCATCTTTGGCTCTGTTCATTATATCAAACCCGGAGGTTCAAGTTTATTAAGTAGGGGACAATATAATATGGAAAATGTACGTGCTGAAGGAATGAAAAGAATAGATAAAGAGGAGTATGACAGGAATCAGTACATGGCAAATGTGAATGAATCAAGCCCTGCCGTAATTAGCATAAATATGCAGGCTTCCGCTGTTGCTATTAATGAACTATTAGCCCGTTTGCATCCATATAGAAACTTCAACAACAAAGAATGTGATATTGTAAGGATAATGTTCAGTGACGGTATGACTTATCCTGAAAGTAGTAATGTTCCATGTTCTTATTTTAGAAGATTTGTTGGTAAGGGTGATATTGCTCCACTATTAAATAATCCAGAACTTTCAAAACATGAGTAAGCTGTGGAAAAGGTTTAAGTCACTCTTTAAAAGAGAAAAACAATTTCAATTTCTGTTTGTTGAGGACGTGCCCAATAAATTCAAGCCTAAAATTGTTTATATTGTTACTAATAATAACTACCCATGGGAAATAGTTATGCTGTGCCCGTGTAATTGCAATAAAATTCTTTATCTAAATTTGATGAAGGAATATCCCCCTTACTGGACATATGAAATTAGCAAAGAAAAGAAGATTACTCTTCATCCATCCATACATCGAATAGTTGGTTGCCAAAGTCACTTTTTTTTAAGAAATGGAGTAATTATTTGGTGCTGATTACTAGGCAGTGAAAGTTGCGAATTAGCGTTCAATTTCCCTATTAGAATGATACTCAAAATTTCTTATTTGCGATTTACTACGAACCATGTAGTAAATCGCAAATAAGAAAAATTGTAAACTCACTAGCAAACCATTTTAAGCTGATTCTCATATTTAGTTAAAAACATGGTTTCTACACGGGTTCTATAGTCGGCGTCACAATTCGGAGTA
>CAIYVS010000325.1 GCA_903929655.1 uncultured Bacteroidota bacterium
GTATAAATGTAAAAAATGTGGATAAATTGTTGCTTATAAGCAATTTTGTCCTATATTTACGACCTCTTCAAGGTCTTTCCGAGGGTTTCAACCCTAAATTTGGCATTGTAACTTGTTTGGTTAGACGAAAAAAATTAATCCAGCTATTCGCAGTAGCTGGATTTTTTATTTATAATATTTCCGAGTCCTGGCGGTACCAGGGATAACGCTATGAGGCAAGCTGTGAATTGCCGATTGTTAACTTTTTAACTGTAAGAAAGACCTTGAAGAAGGCTAAAAAACAGTGTAATTGCGACAAGAAGGAGGTCTTTGCAAGGTATATTACCCGTAAGGGTGTGAAAGTATATCCAAAAAATGCAAAGTTCTTTCATTTCTGGGTTTGCGATTGCGCTAAGTAATCGACAAGAACCATGATCGTACCGACTGCGAATTGGTACGGGAGTTCCGGATTGGGTGGAGGGTGGGACGCTCTCTGCCCTTTCTGTTTATTTACAATTGCTGTGCCAAGGTAATAATTTTATTGCCCGTCAAGGCCTGATAAGTAATTTTCACATTGCTATGATTGGATAATCATTAACAAATGACCTTATTTAGGGTTACCTTTTTCCATTTCTAGAATAAATAAGGCAAACAAATATTTATTAAATAAGTAGAATTTACACGTAAATGTATTATATTTGTATAGTAAAACATCTACAAAAATGGACTTTGCTTTCAAGACTATCACAGAATTTAACGACTACTTTAAAGATGAAAAGACCTGCTATGAATTTTTAGAAAGCAGGTTGTGGAACGGTACGCCAGTATGCCCACATTGCGGCTCTATCAAAACGCCATACAAAGTAAAAGCACGTGGTAAGTTTACGGATATACCGTCTTACAGGTGTTCAGAAAGGGCTTGTGATTTACCTTTTACTGTTCGTACAGGTGGAATTTTTGAGGGTTCAAAAGTTGAATTGCGTAAATGGTTACAGGCAGCTTATGAAATATCAATTAGCAAGAAAGGCATTAGTTCTTATGAACTTGCTACACGTATCGGGGTAAGTCAAAAAACTGGGTGGTTCATCAACCATAGATTGCGTGCTATGCTCACAGAAACAAATCCCGAATTACTTAGTGGCACTATTGAAATTGATGAAACTTTTGTAGGTGGTAAGAATAAGAATAGACATGTAAGCAAGAAAGTAAAACGTTCAAAAATCAGTCGCACACTTGATGAGAAAATAGAAATACCCAAGACCGTTGTATTAGGGCTATTACAGAGGGATGGCAAGGTTCGCACCTTTGTAGTACCAAACACACAGGGCGTAACTCTTAACCCAATTATGAGGGTAAATGTGGAGACAAACTCACGTATTATTACAGATGGTTGGACTGCATATCAAGAACTGAAAGACCAATATTCGCATGTATCAGTAAAGGGCACAGTTGGCAGCTACATTACTTATGGAGACCAACACACCAACAATATTGAAGGTTACTGGAGCATACTTAAAAGAGGTATAGTTGGTACATTTCATTTTGTAAGCCCACAGCATCTGCAAAGATATTGTGATGAATTTGCACATCGCTACAACACGCGGTCACAAACGCTTGATGAAAGGTTTGGAGAGAGTATTAAGAACGCTCAAAATAACAGGCTTACTTATAGGGTGCTTACACCAAATATCCCCGACCCGATAAGAAAGGAACGATATAAAAAAGTAAAAGCTACCTTAGAGTAGCTTTTTTGTTATGACAAAAGAATTAGCAGAAGTATATTCAATCATTTTAGAAGTCGTGGCTTTTTTCTTTGTCACGGTAGATTTATATGGTTCAGGAAGATTTGAAATAGCGAGAGATAGCCTTATAAGACCAAAGAAAGAACTCGCTTTTATTAAAGCCATTAAATGGGTCTTGGTATATTATATTGATATGGCTATTTTAATTTCAAAATCAAAACCTCTAAAAAATAGAATGATACTATATGGCACAATCTTATTTATTCTAAGTAAGCTAATAGCCATTATGAGTATATTTATTTATAAATAATTCAACGTGTAAGTGGGTATTGTTACCCAAAAATGCTGAAAAAAAATGTCCGGTTTTTTCAAAATGTCCGCCTCTTAGGCTGGCCGCCTCGACTGGTCTATATTCGCCAGTTGTCCGCATGCTGCATCAATGTCCTTACCACGGCTGCGGCGCAGGCGGGCATTAACGCGTTTCGATTCCAGGTAGGCCATAAATTCTTCCGTCACCTTTTCGTCCGGTTTGGCAAAGCGGGCATTGTCAATGGGATTGTATTCTATGATATTGATCAGGTCTGCAGGTACCTGCCTGTATATCTTTATCAGGTCATCGGCATCCTTCAGGCTATCATTGAAATTTCTAAACAGGATATACTCAAAAGTGATCTCGTTGCCCGTCATTTCATAAAAATAGTTCAGGGCCTCTACCAGCGATTTCAGGTTGTTGGTCTCATTAATAGGCATGATCTCATTACGTTTTGCATCGGTAGCGGCATGTAATGAAAGTGCCAGTTTGAAACGTACCTTATCATCGCCCAGTTGCTTGATCATCTTGGCAATACCGGCTGTAGAAACCGTGATTCTCCTGGGGCTCATGCCTAAACCATCCGGAGAAGTGATCTTTTCCACGGCCATAAGCAGGTTCTTATAATTAAGCAATGGCTCGCCCATGCCCATAAAAACGATATTGGTAAGATTGCGGCTATGGTGCTTTTGTGCCTGTTCTGAGCTTAGTGTTACCTGGTCTACTATTTCATCAAAATCCAGGTTCCTTTTGCGGTCCATAAAACCGGTAGCGCAAAATTTACAGGATAGCGAACAGCCTACCTGGGATGATACACAAACGGTCATCCGCTGCTCGGTAGGTATCAAAACACTCTCTACATAATTGCCATCGTGCAACTGGAGACGGTTTTTGATAGTTCCGTCGCTGCTGAACTGGCTGTGGTGCACCTGCACTTTGGGTATAAAATAGTTTTGGGCCAGTTTTTCCCTTAAAGATTTTGACAAATTGGTCATATCCTGTATGTCGGAGGCAAATTTTTCCCATACCCACTCATACACCTGTTTGGCACGAAATTTTGGCTCGCCGAGCTCCTGCATCAGTTCTTCCAGCTCCTGTTGGCTGAGGTTGCGCAAATTTGTCATTTTGCAAAGGTACGATACAGATTGTGAGGACTATGTGAAAAATATCTATTTTATAACAATTGTCTTATGTATTATATAAAGCTTTTTATACTTTTATGGCCTAAATCAATTTTTTTATGAAAAAGTTTTTACGGTTTTTGCTGGTCCTTTTGGGGATCATCGTGCTGGGTATCGTTATTCTTGGCATCATCGAGCCTAAGGATATCAGCGTATCCCGCAGCACAGTTATTGCAGCGCCTAAAGATGTGATTTGGGAACAAATAATAAAATTCAAAAACTGGCCGCATTGGAGCCCCTGGTATGAAATGGAGCCCACTGTACAAATGACTTACACAGGCAATGACGGGCAGCCTGGCAGTGCTTACCAATGGAAAGGTGACAGTAAGAAAACAGGCGAAGGCACTATGAAGAATACGGGCGTGAAAGATGGGGAACTGGACTGGACTATTACTTTCATCAAACCTTTTAGCGCCGAAGCTACAGGCACTTTTAAACTTGCAGACACAACAGGGGGGAATACAAAGGTAACATGGACCTTCAACGAGCATTTCCCCTTCCCCATGAATGCCATGAATGCCTTTGTGGATATGGATAAAATGCTGGGTGGGGATTTTGCAAGGGGACTTGCCAATATGAAAAAGTATTGCGAAGCACAGGCCTCTGCCATGCCACAGGTACAAATACAGGAAATGCAATTTGCTGCACATATGTATGCAGGCCTGCGCAAAGTGGTGGGAATGGCCGATGTAAGTAAATTCTTTATGGAGAATGCGGCTACCCTTGCCAAAGCAATAGGGCCCAGGGCAAACGGACCAATGTCTGGTTTATACTGGACATGGGATACTACGACCCATACTTCTGACCTGGCAGTAGTAATACCGGTTGCTGACACCTCAAAACCTATAAAGGGGGCTACTTTCTTTTATGTACCCGCATCAAAAGCTTATATGAGTGTGCTTAAGGGCGGATATGCAGGCGAAATGGCTGTGCATGGCGCCCTGGCCAAATTTGAAACAAACAAGGGGCAGAAACATAATTTAGTGGTAGAAGAATACATCAGCGGGCCCGGCATGGAAAAAGACTCGAGCAGGTGGATGACCAATATTTATTATGTAGAGCCGTAGTTGGCAAAATACTATATATAAAAGCTGTCCTTACAATGTAAAGGCAGCTTTTTCGTTATTAAGCTAATGCGGCTTATTTTCGCAGTTCCTGCATACTTATTATTTAATGAAGCTATCGGTAATTATTGTAAACTACAATGTAAAGTACTTCCTGGAGCTTTGCCTGCATTCTGTACTAAGGGCTGCAGAGGGTGTAGATGCAGAAGTGATCGTAGTTGACAATAATTCGAAGGACGAGAGTTGCTCTATGGTGCGGGTTAAGTTCCCTTCTGTGATACTTATAGAGAATAAAGAAAATGCCGGATTTTCAAGGGCCAACAACCAGGCTGTTGCTATTGCAAAAGGTGAATACCTGCTTTTCCTGAACCCGGATACGGTAATGCCTGAAGATTTCTTCAGCAAAACGCTTGCCTATATGGATGCCCACCCGGAAGCCGGTGCCCTTGGCCCGAAGCTTTTTGATGGTAAGGGGCAATATGCACCGGATGCCAAAAAATCTTTCCCTTCATTATCGGTGGCTTTGTTCAAAACAACGGGTATCAATAAGCTTTTTCCTAAATCACCCTATTTCAATAAGTATTATGCAGTGCATATAGGCGAAAATGAAACTGCCGCTGTAGAAGTGCTGTCGGGCTGCTGCATGATGGTGCGGCTGAGTGTTGTAAAAGAAATAGGCGGGGCTTTTGATGAGGATTATTTCATGTATTGCGAAGATGTGGACTTGTGCTACCGTATACAAAAAGCAGGATACAAGAATATTTATTTCCCCGAGGCGAGCCTGATACATTATAAGGGTGAGAGCACCCGAAAAATGACGCTTACTTACGTAAGGATATTTAATGAGGCCCTGATAAAGTTTGTAAAGAAACATTACAGCAAACGTGATACTGCACTTTATTTGCTGTTTGCCAATGTGGGTATAGCTATGAGGGCTGTAACTGGGGCTGTAAGGCTGCTTTTGAAAGTATTAAAAATGCCCCTTTTTGATGCCATCATACTTTTCCTGACGCTTTTTCTTATTAAAGATTTTTGGGTAGTGCATGTAAAGAATATTATGCCTATTCCATTAAGCTCTGTATATGCCACCTTCCCGGCCTATATAGCTTTATGGATATTAAGTCTGTTTTTGAACGGGGCTTATGACCAGCCTTACCGGGCCCTGCGTGTTACAAGGGGTATGATCATTGGCACTATCATGATACTGGCTTATTATGGCTTGCTGAGAGAGGAATTGCGTTATTCCCGTGCTATTATCATTTTCAGTGGTTTTGTTGGTACCGTCATTTTGCTGGGCTTGCATGAAATACTATACAGGCTGGGCATCTTTAAATTGGTGCCCTATGACAAATTACCTAAGAAAGCAGTTATAGTAGCAGAGGAACAGGAATTTCACAAAACGGAAACTTTGCTGCGAAAGGTGCATTATGCGCCGGAACTTTCAGGCCGTATCAGCCCCGGGCATGACAGGCCGGGAGCGCTTGCCGACCTGAACGACATGAAGGCTTTGCTTTATACTGCTGCCATTAATGAGGTGATATTTTGCGTAAATGGTTTAAGTTATTCTGAAATATTTGCAAAAATGCAGGAATGCGGGGGAAATTATGATTACAAGATTCACCTGCCTGGCAGTAACAGTTTTGTAGGAAGCAATTCCAGCCATACCTCCGGAGATCTTTACACAATAGACCGTCGCTTTAACTTAGATGGTTTTGCATATATAAGGAACAAAAGAGTATTGGATATCGCCTCCTCACTTACTTTTTTAGTTTTATTCCCTCTTAGCTTCTTTATGCTTAAAAACCCTGACCAGTTTATAAAAAATTGCCTCATGGTATTAAGCGGAAAGCGTACCTGGGTAAGTTATATGGGCAATTCCGGCAACAAGTATTTGCCAAAAATAAAAACAGGCATTATCCCGCCATACAATATTCTTGAAAATTATATACCTCCCGCCCAGGTAAGTGAACAATTGGATCTAATCTATGCCCAGGGCTACACTCCGGGCACGGATATCATGTTGTTGCTTAAGAATTTTAAATATTTGGGAGGATTATAGAAAAATATTTTGCTTAAAGGATAAACTCCTTATTTTTGCATCCCTTTTAGAAGCTTGCAGAGCATATCTGTGAGAGCCCGCAGAAGCGGAATCGATCAGAGGCTTGGAGGAGAATAAAGGGTGAATGCTTCCTTAGCTCAGTTGGTTAGAGCATCTGACTGTTAATCAGAGGGTCTCAGGTTCAAGTCCTGAAGGGAGCGCGTTAGTAGACAGTCCGGCGATTTTGCTGGACTGTTTTTTTATAGAAGCCTTAGTAGTAGCGATTACCAGCGCAAATACACTATTCATTTTAGTGGTTTGATACGAATTATCTACAAATCTCAATTTTTCAGGAAATATCGAACCAACAATCTTTTTTTTAATGCTTATCTCTGCATTTTTATAAAAGGTGCTTAAATTATTTAATAATGTGAGACCAAAGCGCATATACTTGGTAAACTCATTAGGCATTTTCACCAAAGTAGCATGTTTCATTACCAAATCAGACTTTTCTGTAGCAAGTTTTGTTCTATATTTCTGGTACACTTCATCAGTTATTGAGTTTTGAAATATGTATTTTTCCTCCAACGAAACAATGTTTTTGTCAATTAAATCTATTTGGCTTTCCAGGTTCTTTTTTTCTATTTCGATTTGCGAAGTGTTTAATATAAATTTTTCATTTAATACCTCAACGTAGAGGTCTAATATTTCCGGTTTGACTTCGAGGGTTTGTATATACAGGAAAAACTCTTGATTAGCATGATTGGCACTAACCGATTGGTTACAACCATATTTTCTTTGACAATGATAATATGGGTAATGTCCCCCATTACCTTTTGCCACGCTTCCTGTAAGTGGTTTGCCGCATTTTGGACATATAATGTGTCCAATAAGAGGAAGGTTACCATGCTTAGTTATTCCTTTGTAGGGCTTTCTTTTCCCTGATAGTATAAGTTGAACTTGCTCAAATAAACTTTCTTCTATAATTGCTTCATGTATTCCTGGCACAAGCCTTTCGGGTTCTTCCTTGTAAGCAGGTAATCTAAGTTTACCTATATAAATATAGTTTTTTAGAAGGTCTAAAAATGATTGTTTGTTTAATGGTAAACTCTTCTCTTTTGCTGATCGCCTTACCTCTTCTAAGCAACTAAAATTCCCTTTCGCCACAGCTTCAAAACAATATTTAACTATAGCTGCTTTCTCTATATCAACAATTAGATATTTGTCTTTATTTATGTAGCCATATGGGGCTTTAGACAAAAACCGACCTTCCATAATTGCCTGCCTATTTCCAGCTTTCACTCGTAAGGATAAACGATCATTCTCGACCTGAGGAGCAGAGAGGTAAAAGGCAAGCATGTACAAATTTTCAGGCACTGAATAATCAATCCATTGCTCTGCTGCATTAGCCTCGATTTTAAGCGTTTTTAGTCTGTCTATCTCACTATATGATTCACTTGTATGCCTTGAAAATCTTGACCATTGAGTAAACAGTAGATAGTTAACGCTACCTTTATTTGCATTAAGATACTTATTTAATTCCGTATAGGCAGGTCTATCAAAGCCTTTCCATGCAGTATAATCGTCTTGAAAAATAGCTACAACGTCCCACCCTTTGATTTTGCAAAAATTTCTTAAATGTGCTTCTTGACCTTTCAGGCTATATCCCAAAGCTTGTTCGTCTGTGGACACTCTAATGTATAGGATTACCTTCTTCCTCATTGCTTTTACTTTTAAGGTTATAATTTGCAAATTCAATATCAGCAAGTTCATAAAGTAACTTTCTGATTTTATCTACTTCATCCTTAGTATATTTCTCTCCATTTTTTTCAAGTATTTTTTTACATTCTTCCTTATTTGGCATTGGTTAAAATCTTAACCTCGCTTTGTTGGTTACAATAGCTTGGCAAATTGTATTGTGTAGCTGTGTGCTATCAAAGCCTGATCTTTTCTTTTGTTGTAATAGAAACAACTTTCTTTTGTTGAGTATGAATTTCAATCTTTTGGTACTGTTTATTATTAATTATATCAATTATTTTACTGCTTGGATTTATCTTGCGATCTGCCTCCAGTAAACTTATTTCGCCGTCCTTGAAGATGATCTTTATGGACTGATAATCTCCGGTTCGTAAATAATAAAGTAATTGCAGTTCTTTTTCTGTTATTCCCGATTTTTGAGTTTGTTGCAGCGTATTAAAATTATTGTTCGGAAAATGATTGTAGATAATTGGAAATAGGTTAATGCAAACATGCGTCCTTAATGGGTTTTGTAAGAACATACTTTGATAAACATTCTCAGGTAAAACATAAGTAGTGCCATCACTATAAACAACTATAACTATATTTTGAATCATTATAGTTTGTGCAATAGCATATTCTAAAGGGGAGAAATTTAATTCTGCATTAAAAAGAACATTTTTTATTTTCCTTATTTTATCTAACGCAAACCCAAACTCCCTAAGTTCATTCACAATAGACAACCAAATAGCTTCAACCTTACTGTATTTTCGCCATTTACCCTCGGCCAGTTCTTCCTTGTCTATTATTCCTTCTTTCTCCCAGCTATTCATAACCCTTGAAGA
>CAIYVS010000326.1 GCA_903929655.1 uncultured Bacteroidota bacterium
AAAACTATTTTAATCTTGCCAGCTATTCCGGACTGTTCTCAAAGTTTTCAATATTATCTGTTTCTGTTCTCAGCAAATGTATATTAAGATATTTAGCGTAGAGGCGGCGTAGAGAGATGCTCGCTAAACATAAAATTTGAAAAAAAGGGATTTGTCTGGCAGCTTAGCTTTATTATCTACATGGTCAGTCCAAATCAAAAAAAGATCAAACCCTATCCATATACCACTGTAAAGTATCTTCCATTTTCTTGATTCGGAAAATAGTTGTAATCGCTTTTTGTAACCTGGTAAATGCAGTTTCGCTTTTAACCACATAATCAAAAGCTTTGTGGTGCATGCAGTTAATAGCCACATCAATTTTATCCTGCGAGGAGAGCATGATTACTGGGATATCGGGGTTATAGCCTTTTATTTTATCGAGTGTGTCCACCCCGTTCATGGCGTTTTTGTCAATGCCATCCAGGTGGTAATCTAAAATGATCACGTCAGGGTTATTTGACAGGTTTTCCAGGCAGCGTTCACCTGTTGCATAGGTTTCAATAGCAAAATCAGCGTGCTCCAGGAATTCAATTTCCAATGATTTTAAAAACAAGGCATCATCGTCAACCAGGAAAAGTTTTATTTTATTTTCGTTTCTCATGCATTGCTATTTTTAATTGTATTAAACTCTTCTTCCAATTCTATACATGCCTGCGCACACACATTTTCCAATTGCAAAACCATTCCGGGTATTCCCTCAGTATCTTGTTGCGTTCTTGCATATTCCTGTACTTTTTTTGCCATGTCTTCAAACTTCACACCGATGCCCATTATAGAAAATGAAGGGATCATTTTATGCACTGCCGAATATAAGGACTGCCAATCTTTATTACTAAAACTTAGCTTCATAGTCAAAATTAAGGGTGGTGTTTGTTCCAGGTAAAGAGAGATCATTTCCATCATTAATTTAGGATTGGATTTTGTCCGGTGTATCAGGAAATCAAGATCAATACATTTTATTTTTTTGGCCTTATCATTTTCATCCAAATCAATTTTTGTAGTCGCCGGTTTTTTAACCAGGCCAACAATTTTACTGTACAGTAACCTTTCATCAATAGGCTTTGCTATATAATCATTCATACCAACAGCCTTACATTTTGCCAGGTCTACAGTGGTTACATCGGCTGTTAATGCAATAATAGGAATACTTGATTTCATAATGTTACGAATATACTCTGTAGCCTCAAATCCGTTCATTTCCGGCATCTGCAGGTCCATTAATATTATATCATAAGATTTGTTTTGCAGTTTTTCGATGGCAATTTTACCATTGGCAGCTATATCACGTTCAAATCCAAAATCATCCAAGACTGTTTTCATCAATAATTGATTGAGCGCAATGTCTTCTACCACCAGTATTTTTATATTCTTTAACTCTGTATCCAATTCAACAATTTCCGTTTCGTATTCTGCTTCGGATTTTGTTTTTTCGAAGCTTAAAATGAAACTGAATGTAGAACCCTGATCTATTTTACTGGATACCCTGATGCTTCCTCCCTGGGCTTCTACCAATTGTTTAACAATAGCAAGCCCTAATCCTGTTCCTCCATACAACCTTGAAGTGCCGCTGCTTGCCTGCTGAAAGTTCTCAAATATTTTTTCAATTTTATTGTCCGGGATTCCGATACCGGTGTCGCTAACCGCAAATTCAATAGTAGCTTTATCATTATCTTCATTGAGCAAACGGACACTTACAGTAATTTTTCCTTCATTAGTAAACTTTACTGCATTACTCACGAGGTTTAAAATGATCTGGTGCAGGCGTACGGGATCGCCAACAAGTATCTCCGGAATTTTGCTGTCATATTCTTTGATCAATTCCAGGTTCTTTTCCTGAATCTTGGTTTCAAACAAGTGGAGCATGGCTGATATTGACAATGCCATTTTAAATGGCGTTTGCTCAAAATTCATTTTACCCGCATCTACTTTTGCCAGGTCGAGTATATCATTAATGAGAACGATCAATGCATCTCCGCTTATTTTAATTGCGGCTAAATATTCTCTCTGTTTTGAAGTCAGTTCTGTTTTTAATACCACTTTTGTAAAGCCTATGATCGCATTCATAGGTGTACGGATCTCATGGCTCATATTTGACAAGAATTGCTGTTTTGATTTTACAGCTTCCTCTGCGATGCGTGTAGCGTTTTCCGCATTATCTTTTGCTTCTTCGGCTATTTGTGTTGCCAGTTCTGCAAACACTCTCGCTTCTGTCAATTCTTTTTCAAATCGTTTTTGCTCTATAATAACCCTTGCCACGGCTACAGCACCCTGCACATTTCCTTTATCATCTTTATATACTGACCCATTGAATAAAACAGGGGTTAGCATTCCATCTAATATGGTTAAGGGATAATCTGCGACGAAACCTTTTTCAAAAATCTCCAGGTATCCTTCCTTTGCTTTATCTGGCTCTGTAAAATAATCAATAAAATTTGTTCCTATTAATTTTTCGCGCGTGCGATCTGTTATATTTACAGTTGCCTGGTTCATATCGGTTATTTTACCTTCAGGACTAATTGTAAATAGCGGATCACGACTGGCTTCAATAAGACTTAGAGAGTATTGAGAGGCTAATTTTGCGGAAGAGCTAAATTTTTCAAGTTCTTTATTTTCGATTTCCCGTTTTTCTTTTTCTTTATTTTGAAAAATAAGCTCTTTGTTAGCTACTATCAGCTCAGCGGCCCGCTTCTCTTTCTCGTCATTTTGAAAAGCAAGTTCCTTATTGGCAATACCCAATTCTTCTGCACGCTTTTCTTTTTCTTTATTTTGAAAAATAAGCTCTTTGTTAGCAATGCTTAATTCTTCAGCTCTTTTTTCTTTTTCTTTGTTTTGAAAAACAAGTTCTTTATTGGCTATACCCAATTCTTCTGCACGCTTTTCTTTCTCCTTATTTTGGAAAACAAGTTCTTTGTTGGCAATACCTAATTCATCAGCACGTTTTCCTTTCTCTTTGTTCTGAAAAATAAGTTCTTTGTTAGCAATAATTAACTCTTCAGCACGTTTCCCCTTCTCTTCATCCTGAAACACAAGTTCTTTATTGGCAATACCTAATTCTGCAGCACGTTTCCCTTTTTCTTTGTTAGCAAGGCCCAACTCTGCGGCACGTTTCCCCTTCTCTTTGTCCTGAAAAGCCAGCTCTATATTGGCAATGTCCAATTCTGCTGCCCTTTTCCCTTTTTCTTTATTTTGATAAGCAAGTTCCTGGCGAGCTAAAAACAATTCTGCCAATAGTTTTTCTTTCTCTTCTTTTTCAGAGGCAAGTTCTTTGCGGGCAAGGATCAACTCATCTGCATCTGTTTTTTTTATTTTAGACATATCCAATCCCTTTGTTCTGTTTATTCACAAAAAATCTAGTTTTATTTCCCGATGAAACACCGATCGTTTCAGATTTCATCAATCGGAGTTCGCCTTTTATCTTTCAGTTTTACGTAATGGGATGGTGATAGCCCTGTGACTTTCTTAAACTGGTTAGATAAATGTGCTACACTGCTATAATTCATTTT
>CAIYVS010000327.1 GCA_903929655.1 uncultured Bacteroidota bacterium
AATGATATTTGTTCTTACCTCACTGCTGATATTGGATCACATCTTAAAAAACAAACACCACTTTCCGAACATTACGACCTGGATGGGCCACCTAAACCCGATATTATAGTTTACAATACCAACCAATGTCGCGAAGTGCAGGACTGGTTTAATTATTATGCCCAGGAGTACAAGGCACCCATATATGGGATCATGCCTCCCCGATACCTTGATGAAGTAACGCAGTATGAAATTGACGATGTAGCAGCCCAGTTCAAAGGGCTTGTGCCTGTTTGCGAAGAGGTAAGCGGCAAAAAGTTTGATATAGACCGCTTTCGCGAAATGTTAAAACTTAGCAAGGATGCAACCGAGCTCTGGAAACAAGTGTTATGGACCGCAAGGGAAACTCCATCTCCCATCAGCTTTTTTGACGCCACCATCCATATGGGGCCTATCGTAGTGCTTAGAGGTACAGAGATAGCAAAAGATTATTATGGTATTCTTTTAGAGGAATTGCAGGGAAATGTAAAAAAAGGAATTGGTTTCCTGGAAGAAGAAAAATGCCGCATTTATTGGGACGGAATGCCAATATGGGGCAAACTCAGGCCTTTGTCCGAATTATTTATTCAAAACAATGCAGCTGTTGTGGCATCTACCTATTGCAACAGTTGGGTATTTGACGCATTTGATGAGAAAGACCCGTTTGAATCATCTGCAAAAGCGTATACAGAAATTTTCATCAACAGGAGCGAAGAAGCCAAAGAAAAAATCTTAGCACAGCTTGTAAAAGATTTCAGGATAGATGGTATGATATTCCATAATGCCAAAACATGCTTTAATAATTCCAATTCCCGCTTTGGCATGCCACAGCGAATAAAAGAAAATTTAGGAATACCCACATTAATTATTGAAGGTGATCTGTGTGATCTCAGATTCTATTCAGAAGGACAAAGCATTACTAAAATTGAAACTTTCATTGAGCAGATCGAGAGCTCAAAAGTATTTATCTAGTTATCAGGATAAAAAACAGCGTTATGGCAGAAATAATCCAAACTTCAAGCAATATTTTCAAGTTGTCCAGCGGGGAGCCCGTAAATTCCGAAGATCTGGAAAAACAAATAGAAGGCACCTGCCATTATGTAAAATATGCAGTCATCAAAACCGATGAGGAAGAACACACTGTAGCGCTGATATTCCCAAACAAAAAGCTTTTCTCACAGCCAGACTATGAAAAATCGCTTGAGGAAGGCTGCTTTTGTCCAAGATCGCTGGATGAGTTGGGGCGATGCATGACAGGTTGTTTAAAAATGGTGAATAGTGATTTAGAAAAGAGAAGTGTAAAAATTAATTCCGCAAGCATTGTTGACGCAGAATTATCGACTACTGACAAAACATTAGACACATCGATGAATGTGAACAAGGAAAATGTAATTGAAAAATACAGGGCTGAACTGTTGAACATGTATGGCAAAAATATACCCGTAAATGAAGAAGTGTACTTAATTCAATTAAATGCAACAAGTGAAAAAGTAAAAAATAAAAATTTACGGCCATAGATGGGTAAATCAAATGAACATGGAACAGGAAAATAAAATCAAGGTCGGGATTGTAGGTTTGGGACCTGTGGGAATGATACTGGCAGTAAAATTAAAAGAGGCCGGATGTGATGTCGCTATCTGCGAAAAAAATGAATTCAAGCTTAAAAAAATTAAAGAGAACGGGATAGTTCTTGAAAACACCTTCAACTCAACGACCCTGTTCGATAAGGTTTATAGTTCCGTTTCAGAAATGAGTAACCTGGAGCTTGATTATCTTATTTTTTCATTAAAATCTTATCAAACCCCGGATGCAGTTAAAGAAGCAGAAAGCTTAAACTCAGGGAAACTAACAGTTATAGCTGCACAAAACGGCATTGATGTAGAAGAATTGCTTATTTCAACTTTTGGTGAATCCAAAACCCTGCGGATGATCATCAATTTCGCTGGCAATATGCGTACCCCCAATACCGTAAGGGTCTCCTTCTTCACACCTCCCAATTATATCGGCTCTGTTGATGACAGCAGGGCAAAAGAGTCGGAGCGGTTTGCAAATGCACTGAACAATATTGGGTTTACAACAGAACATATTAATTCATTCGAGCTGGTAAAATGTGTATGGGAAAAAACCATACTCAATGCTTCCCTAAGTGCATTATGTGGGGTAGGACGATTGACAATGGCTGAGGCAATAGCCGATGCTGACACTACTGAGTTAATAGAGCAGATAATAAATGAAGGCGTTGAGGTGGCCGATAAAGAGAAGATACGCTTCCCCGATGATTTTGTGAGAAGGTGCATGAGATACCTGAAAAATGGGGGTGACCACTTCCCTTCCCTGGCTGTTGACCTTATTAATAACAGGCAAACCGAGATAGATTATTTTAATGGCAAAATAGTAGAGTACGGTAGAAAACACTATGTAAAAACCTCGCTTAACCTGGCTTTCACCAACATGGTAAAAGCAATGACAAATAAACATGTCATTACCAGGATGCCTGGAGTAGCAGGCGAACTGAATAAAAAGATCATCAATAAAGGTCTGCTCGAAAAAAGCAAGCCTTCTGTATATTTTAAAGAATTGAATTGCTTTTTAGGAATAGATCTTGGATCTGCCTATACCAAGTTCACAGTCATTGATGAGAATTGTGTTCCTGTTTACAGGTATACTTTACAAACCATGAATAAGGACAGGAATGCAATGAAAAACGTGCTGCAGGCTATCAATTCCTATTTCAATATTAAATATAGCTGCGCAACAGGGTATGGCAGAAAGCATTTTAATGATACCGACATCATCAAAACAGAAATAAACTGTGCCGCTGCAGGCGTTTCAGAGAATTTAAACGGTCCAAAAAACATTATAGACATCGGGGGCGAGGACATTAAGATAATACAATGCGATAAAGACGGGCATGTTGCCAATTTCTACATGAATGATAAATGCGCTGCCGGAACGGGTGCCTTTCTCACTGAGATAGCAGAGCGTGCCGGAATCAATATTGCCGACATGAGCAATCTCGCATCTCACTCCGAATATGATAAAGAACTGAATAGTTTCTGCACCGTATTTGCAAAAACAGAGATCATGAATTGGGTTTTTGATGGCATGGCAGCAGCAGATATATCCAGGGGTATCTATATATCAATAGCAAATAAAGTAGCTAAAATGCGCCTTGACCCCAGCCTGCCCGTTTTCCTGATCGGCGGAGTGATTGCCCATCATCCTTATATGAATAATATATTGAGCGACAAGTTCCACAAAGAAGTAAATACAATAGATAACCCGCAGCATATTGTTTCTTATGGCGCTGCCATAATTGCAAAAGATGCATGGAATACGAGAAATCACTACGAGGAAAATATTATCAATAATAAAGCAGAAATATGAAGGCATTTCACGATAAAAAGAAGGGTTTTGGGATTGTATATGACGATATTTATTTAGTAAACGGCGCGCGCACTCCATTTGGGAAACTATGTGGCACACTTGCCCAGGTATCCCCTACTGACCTTGGCATCTATTCCAGCAGGGCCGCCATTGCAAATTCAGGGATCGCAGCAGCTGATATTGACCAGGTAATTATGGCTAATATCGGGCAGAGTTCTTTTGACAGCTATTTTCTGCCAAGGCATATAGGGCTATACGCAGGCGTCCCTCAAACTGTTCCGGCCGTAATGCTGCAAAGAATTTGCGGTTCAGGTTTTGAAACCTTAACTGCCGGAGCTGACCAGATTTCTCTTGGTAAGGCTGATGCGACGCTTTGTGGTGGTACAGAAAATATGTCTCTTGCCCCAACAGTCAGTTACGGCAACCGTATGGGTTATACTTTAGGACGGGTGGAGTTTAAAGATTTTTTGTGGGAGGCACTAAATGATACGGCAGCAGTGCCTATGGGATGCACTGCTGAAAATGTGGCACGCAGGTTGAACATTACCCGCAAAGAAGCGGATGAATTTGGTAAATTATCTGTAGACCGTGCTATAGCGGCTACCCAAAAGGGTTACTTCAAAGATGAGATTGTTCCGATAAATTCTATCATATTCGAAGCTGAAGGTTTGAAGCCAAGGAAAGTTTCACTGCCTAAGAAAGTAATTGATTTTGTTGCAGATGAGAATATAAGGGCATCCACTTTAGAAGATATGGCTAAACTTCCGCCTGCATTTGAGAAAGACGGTGTACAATCTGCCGCAAACTCAAGTGGTATTGTGGATGGGGCAGCATCTGCAATTGTAGCCAATAAAAACATGGTAACAGCACAGAACCTGAAACCACTATCAAGAATTGTAGCATCTGCAACCAGCGCACTTGATCCGCACATCATGGGCTTGGGGCCGGTGCCTGCCATCAACTTATTGCTGGAAATGACAGGCCTGAAAATCTCAGATATTGGCTTATTCGAAATAAACGAAGCATTTGCATCCCAGTTTATTGGTTGCGAAAGAGAATTAGGCCTGGACAGGAATATCTGTAACGTAAATGGTGGTGCTATTGCTTTGGGGCATCCGTTGGCAGCAAGTGGTATCCGCTTGTCATTAACATTGTCCCGCGAAATGAATTTAAGAAAAGTTAAATATGGAATTGCTTCTGCTTGTATTGGTGGCGGGCAGGGAAATGCAATGTTATTTGAAAATGTAAATCTGTAAGAATGTTAGATAATACGATGTATCAATGGCAAATGCTTGAACTTGATAAAGAGTTTGCGCTCGTTAAGCAGGCAATGCCGGATTTGAAAGAGGGAGAGGCTCTTGTAAAGATTGCAGGCTGTGGTGTATGTCATACCGATATCAGTTTCTGGCATCATGGCGTACAAACCAAGCATACACTGCCCCTTACACTGGGTCACGAGATAAGCGGCACTGTAGTTGCAGGGCCGGCAGAATGGTTGAATAAAAATGTGATCATACCTGCTGTTTTACCATGTGGAGAGTGTGAATTGTGCAAACGCGGACGCAGTAATATCTGCCGCAACCAGTTAATGCCCGGAAACGATTTTGACGGTGGATTTGCCTCGCACGTAAAAGTGCCCGCTAAATATTTATGCCCTGTGCCGGACGATGTGCTTAAAAAATATACGCTTCAGCAATTATCAGTAATTGCAGATGCAGTATCTACACCCTACCAGGTTGTAAAAAAATCTGAAATTGAAGCGGGTGACATTGCGATAGTGATAGGTGTGGGAGGTGTGGGCATATATGGCGCCCAGATAGCAAAAATATTTGGCGCAAAGGTAATTGCGCTTGATGTAAATGATGAAAAGCTGGCTATTGCTCAAAAACATGGAATAGATGCTGTTCTAAACATTAAAGGACTGGATATAAAAGCTATCAAAGACAAAGTAAAGGCTATTGTTAAAGAACTGAAGGCCTCTCCTGTTTGATGTAAAATATTTGAAATGTCAGGGACAAAAGCCGGACAGGATCTTGCGTTCAATCTCATCACCTATGCCTCTACCCTTTCTATTGTAGGCTTTACAATGGACAAGGTGGAAGTTCGCCTTAGCAATTTAATGGCTTTCGATGCAAAATTGATTGGTACCTGGGGCTGCAAACCCGAGCTGTACCCGGAGGTAGTTCAATTAGTTGCAAATGACCGCTTGAAAATAGACGAGTTCGTTGAGACATTTCCAATGTCAAAGATCAACGAGGTTTTTAAAAATACTTTAGAACATAAATACACAAAACGTTCTGTCCTTGTGCCAGACATGCAAAATTAAACATCTTAATATGAAAAAATTACACAGTCACAATTTAGTAGAAATTGATTTTAAAGAAATAATTTTCGAGAAACGCAAATGCCTTGACAAAGACGGCTCAGCAGTAGACGGCCTGTACAATGCATGGATCATTTTGAATAATCCCAAACAATTCAATTCCTATACTACCGCCGCAATAAAGGAGATCATTCTCGCATTCAGAACAGCATCGAACGACAGAAGTGTTGTAGCCGTTGTATTAACTGCAGTTGGCGATAAGGCATTTTGCACAGGTGGCAATACAAAAGAGTATGCAGAATATTATTCAGGCAACCCGCAGGAGTATTCGCAATACATGCGTTTGTTTAACGACATGGTTTCGGCTATACTGATGTGTGAGAAACCAGTTATCTGCCGTGTAAACGGAATGAGAATAGGCGGAGGCCAGGAAATAGGCATGGCTTGCGATTTCACTATTGCAACAGACCTCGCCCGTTTCGGCCAGGCTGGGCCAAAACATGGCAGTGCTCCCATCGGCGGGGCTACAGACTTTCTCCCGCTTTTTGTTGGCATAGAAAGGGCTATGAGCTCTTTAACACTGTGCGAACCCTGGTCTGCACACCAGGCTTACTATTATGGTGTCATCACAGATATAGCCCCGGCATTAAAAGTGGATGGAAAATTTATTGTAAACCCAATGGTGGTGACAGACAGGATTACCGACGAGTATGGCAAGATCGTTTTTGGTTCCATGAAAACCGGGGAAGCATTGGCAAAGGCAAAAGAAATTGTTGCAAGTGCATCAATAGACCTGGCCATGCTTGACAAAATAGTAAACAACCTGATAGCCAAAATACTACACACCTTCCCTAATTGCATGAACAAAACCATCAGTGAGGTGCGCAAATTCAAACTGGAACATTGGGATAAAAACAAAGAAGGTAGCCGCGAATGGCTTGCCTTAAATATGATGAGCGAAGCAAAAGCTGGCTTCAAGGCATTTAATGATGGACCGAAAGACAACCGCGAGGTGGACTTTATAAAACTGCGCCAATTACTTGCAGAAGGTCATGAATGGAATGAAGAATTGCATGAGATCATTTCACCCCAGTTTCAAAAAGTAATGGCATAAAAAAATTATGAATAAGATCAAAGTAAATTATACATACAACAATACTGTTGCCAGGATAGTTCTGGATGATGGCAAAGGCAATGTTCTCGACCATATTATGATGGATGAATTGCAAGCTCTTTTAGATTCCTTTAGCACAAAAAAAGATCTTAAACTAATTGATTTTGAAGGAGCTGGTAAACATTTCTCGTTCGGCGCCAGTGTTGAGGAACATCAGAAAGACTCAGCCGCACTTATGTTGAAATCTTTTCACAGACTGTTTTACTCTTTAAAAGATCTGGCAATACCTACCCTGGCAAAGATTTCAGGCCAATGCCTGGGCGGCGGAATGGAACTGGCTATCATGTGCAATTTTTTGTTCGCTGATAATACAGCAAAATTCGGGCAGCCTGAGATAGTACTGGGGGTATTCCCTCCCCCGGCTTCTATCATTCTTGCAGAAAAAATAGGTTTAGCAAAAGCAGAGGAATTGATCATTACAGGCAAATCAATTACTGCGGAAGAAGCAAAAAATGCAGGTCTCCTGAATGAGCTTTTTGAAGACAAGAGCTTATTAGAGAGCGGTGTGGATGCTTTTATAGAAAAACATATTGTTCCCAAAAGCGCATCGTCTTTAAGGTTTGCAGTTAGATCCACAAGGGTGAAATTCAACCATATACTGGGAAATTTCCTCCCGGTATTGGAACAATTGTACGTTACAGAACTCATGAATACTAATGATGCCAACGAGGGTATTAATTCTTTCCTGGAGAAAAGAAGCCCCGTATGGCATAATAACTAAGCATATTGTATGAAAATAATAAAAACAGTTGGCGTAGTTGGTGCCGGCACTATGGGTGCAGCCCTTGCACAAAAATTTGCACAGGAAAACTTCAAAGTCATCCTTGCTGACAGGGAAAACCAATTTGTCGAAAGAGGTATCGGTAATATCAGCAAGATGCTTTATGAAGGCATTGAACGAAAAGTATTTTCCGAAACCCAGGTAAAAAATTACCTCTCAAATATTAAGGGCACCAGCAATTTACAGGACCTGTCCGCCTGCGACATTATTATTGAAGCAATATTTGAGAATTTCGATGCAAAGGCCGAGCTTTTTAAAAGCCTTGATAAAATAGTTAATAAGGATACCATACTTGCTACCAATACTTCCTCATTTTCCGTTAATGAGCTGGCTGCAATTGTATCTTATCCCGAAAGGTTCCTTGGATTGCATTACTTCTACCATGCCGCTAAAAACCGACTGGTAGAGATCATTCCCGGAGAAAAAACAACTACAGAAACGTTGAATACTGCCAAAGCATTTTGTGTGCAATCCGGCAAAGATGCTATTACATGCAGGGACTCTTACGGCTTTGTTGTAAACAGGTATTTTGTTCCATGGCTGAATGAATCGGTAAGATTACTGGATGAGAAAATTGCCAATATTGCTACAATAGACGATGTATGCATGAAAGCATTTGGCATAGGCATGGGGCCCTTTGCTCTCATGAATGCCACTGGAGTCCCTGTAGCATACCACGCACAGAAAACACTGGAAGTATTCGGAGCGTTTTACAATGTATCTGGACGACTAAAACAGCAGGTGGACTTAAAACAACAATGGGACCTGGAAGGGGAAATTTCTACCGACGAGTCGCTAAGAAAAATCATCAGTGACAGGATGTTGGGCGTAGTATTCTTGGTCTGCTCCCAATTGCTGGATGAAAAAGTATGTACAGCGGTAGATATTAACAGGGGAGCAAGAATAGGATTGAAATGGAAGAAAGGGCCTATCGAAATAGTGAGGTATTACGGAGAACAGGAGGTAAATGAACTGGTAAAGAAGATCACCGGGCTATACAATGTAAAGCCTCCCCTATCTGTTGGGAAAGAATACTGGAAGATGAGTTATGTTAAGCTGGAAATAAATAAAAAAACTGCCCTAATTACTATTGACAGACCTGAAGACCTGAACGCGCTGAATGAAGATATTGTAAAAGAGCTGGACGAACAATTTAGCATTGCAGATGACAATAACGATATTGATACCATTTTCATCACAGGTTCGGGAAAAGCTTTTGTGGCCGGTGCTGACATTAAGTTCTTCGTAAAAAACATCAAGTCAAACAAAATAAACGACATCGAAGCATTTACTGCTTACGGACAAACCGTATTTGCAAAAATTGACGACTCTAAAAAGAAAGTGGTTGCGATCATTAACGGTCTTGCCCTTGGCGGCGGCCTGGAACTTGCCCTTTGTGCAGATGTGATACTAGCCCTTCCCAAAGCACAAATGGCCTTTCCCGAAACAGGAATAGGCATATACCCCGGCCTGGGCGGAACACAGCGAAGTGCCAAAAGAATAGGCAAAGCACTCGCAAAATACCTGATACATACAGGCAAAATGCTGGTTGCAAACGATGCCCGCGAAATTGGTCTTGTTGACACCATCATCAGCCAGGAAGAAATGTTTGAGCTGCTTTCGGGTAATAAACCCGTTCCTGTTTCTGGCAAAGTGGAACTAAGTGAAACATGGAAAAATATCCAGCACTTTTTCGAAAATAATTCCATCAGCACCTTACTCTCTCACGAGTTTATAACAAATGGCATGAAGAGCGAGGATGCTGAAAAAATATTCAAGACCATAAAACGTAAGGCGCCGATAGCCATCAATATTGCGGACAAACTAATAACCGAAGCCAAAGGCTGCGATTCTGAATTAAAATACTTACAGGATATATTTACCAGCTCAGATGCTTTGCTTGGTTTAAGCTCTATTGGCAAACAGGTGGAATACACAGGGAACTAAGGATCACTTATTGAGGCACAATTAAACCAAACCTGCCTACAGCTACAAGCAAGGAGTTTTTATAATATACTCTTTGCTTTTTTATTTCTTATAATGTCTATATACACACTCTGTGTACCTATGTTCGATCCCAACAAGAAAGCCGATTCTTTCGAATCGGCTGAAATCGGTGTAGATAGCTTCTCCTCCTTTTTGAAATGGAAGGACAGCAATTGTGCGGTTCCTGATTTTCGAGAAGGGGGATTTAATGAACATAACAAAACGGATTTAGAAAACTAAAACCATCAAGCAGGTATTGATCGGCTATGGTGACGTGTGCTTTGTTCTAAAGCTACAAATAAAGTTCGTATGAAATTTCTAGTATTGTTTAATACTGCTTCGGTAAAGGCATCCAAATTCAGCAAGGGTGAAGCGGCAGTAAATGCCCCTTTCTCAAATGTAATTAGCTTATAATTGAATCCATCTGTATTTAAGTTGACTGAGTATCCGTGTATGAATCGGTTTCTTAGTTGATTAATAGTTAAGAGATAGGTCTTGAAAAAAATGTTAAAGGTCAATATACAATTGTAAAGAACATCATTTTTTCGATAGCCTAAGCTAATTAAAACATCTAAGAAGGCAAGATAATCATGTAAAGGTGAACTTAGTGGGCCGCGATCTTTTAAATGAACAATTACTTTCTTCAATAGGATTTCAGATAAAATAACAAGGTTTTCATAAATTGAAGCAATTACTAAAATGAAATTTTGGAAGTTTAGGTCAATAACTTCCTTATAGAACTGTTTATCATCACACTCATAAATGTATTTAAAGTTGACCGTCCCATCAGTAAAAGTACAATCCATTAGAAAGGGAAGTGAAGCTGAACTACCACTTAAAATTGCATGGTCAACATTTTGAAAGTAAGCTAAATGTAACATTTCACATCTTCTGAATTTCGCCTCTAGACCGTTAAGAAGTTCTGTAAAAACATTGATGTCCACTTTTAATTTGGAGGAAAGATTTTCATTAATTGGCGATACTTTTGCCCTCATTATCTTTTTATTCACCATAACGAGCAATGGTGCGCTTTCGGTTTTGAAAGAAGTTAGTGTAGCGTGCTTTACCATGTGAAATTATCTTTATCCAGCAAACGGTTTATGTTATCATTAACAGAGTTTAATACCTGTTCTATAAATTGATATCCAGGATAATGCTCTTGCATACTATTTATCTTGACAGTAAGCAAATTTTGTAAATCTATGTCAACTTGGAATGGCTGTCCAGGTGTGCCTGTTTTAACTCCTTGGGAAGTAATAGCAAAGAAACATTCTTGCCGTATCGATTTATATAACTTTTCGTTTGTTTCTTGAATATCATATCCAACAATAAACCCATCAATCACTAAGGCCAAAAGGTTATCATCTTTAATTTCAAAGATGCTCAATGAATCCATCAACCTATCAATTCCGATTCCGGATTCTGCTCTTTGCTCAATCAATTTTCCGTAATGTTGATAAAGTGTATTACCAATTGACTGTTCTGGTTGAAGATATTCTAGTAGGTTCTTTGCATAATACAGGTGAATCCCATCTACATCATCAAGTCGCAAATACCAGTCCAACGCTTTCAAAAACATTTCAATTTTATTGTCCGCAGAGGTATCATCAAAAAGGTGGGAATGTTGCCCATGGGGAACAAAATCATAACTGAGTAATGTTTTTTCCTTATTTACAATCTTCCTTTTATACTCAAAACGGTTGATTAGGTATTCAAAAATTGGGTTGATTCCACGTTGGATTAAAACTTTATTCAAGCACCGCTCTATCTCATAACTTAAGTAAAATCTAACTGTGTGATTTAAAACGAGATCAGCAATTAACTCATCACTTGCTACTTTGTTGTCACCAAGCCAAATAAAAAACATCTCTGCTTCCTTTTGTTGTACCCTTTTTAAAAAAAGCTGGCAGACATGAAGAACATTGGGGTGTTGTGCAACCATCAAACTTTGAATACCACTTGCTAATGAATAATTATTTTCATTTCTATTTTTATTAAATATTTTCAGGATTACGTCGGTATCGGATTCTGAAATAACACTAGTTCCAGGAACCCGTCGTCCATATACGTTCAATAGAAGATTATCGGCTTCCCACTTGTCTAATTTTTGCAACACTCTAACTTGATCCCAATAGAAATTTGTATCACGAAAAATATGTCGGGCTCCATAAAGCATGTCTCCACCATACATATAAAAGAGCCGTTCTGACTTTGCGAGTAGTTCATTATACAGCTCTTTGGAAATATCCGGGTACTGGGCTATTATTCTATTTAAGAAATTGTAAAAATAATGAGGCGGATACTGTTGTGGTTCTAAAAATCCAATAATACCTTCTGTTAATTCCTTGGCATTATGTGAAGACACAAGTTCATCGCAGCGTTCTACTATGTGCATTTCTATATTGGATACTTCACCAATCCTCAATTCAGCATTTGAGAATAACTGAGATAGCTGTTCAACTAGGGTTTTCGGTGCTAAAAGTAGAAGTTGACCTGTGTAGTGTACAATGCATGACAATACTAAAGGGGCAGTCTGCCGTCATGCGCATCCTTCGGGATTTTGTACACGGGTCAACCAGGCTGCTCCTTTAGTATATATGTCAAACCCTACCAATGAAAAAATCACATACTTCCTCTATGCGCGTAAATCAACCGACAGTGAAGATCGGCAGGTTCAGTCTATTGACGACCAATTAAAAGTGCTCAAAGATTTGGCACAGAGACTAAACCTTGAAATAAAGGAGGTCTTTGAAGAATCCAGATCGGCAAAAAAGCCCTACAACCGTCCGGTATTTGCCGAAATGGTCAAGCGGATTGAGCGAGGCGAAGCCCAGGGCATTCTGTGCTGGAAACTGAACCGTGTCGCACGAAATCCGGTTGATGGCGGAGCAATCATGTGGCTACTGCAAAATAATATCATCAAACATATCAAGACTGCTGATGGTAATTTTTACCCGACTGATAACATTCTGCTCATAAGTGCACGTTGTACTGCCT
>CAIYVS010000328.1 GCA_903929655.1 uncultured Bacteroidota bacterium
AGATAGGAATTACACCATAGCGGCAAAGCCTTAATTTTAACAATACATCTGTATTTTATTCATTTTAACATATAGAAATATTATTCGTAGTATTTTGACTAATTTGGTATCGGCTTAGCAATGAATACATTGAAGATGAGCGGAATTATATCTAAAAAAGTTTAGTGATGAAAATTTTTACAGCGGCGCAGATAAGGGCATGTGATGCATATACGATACATGCATCTAATATTTCTTCGGTGGAATTGATGGAGCGGGCAGCATTAAAAAGCCTGGAATGGCTTAGCAGTAATTTCCCGAAAGATACACTGTTTGTAATATTATGTGGTCCGGGTAATAATGGTGGTGACGGACTGGCCATTACCAGGATGCTGAACCATATTGGTTATGGTGCAAAAGCTTTCCTGCTTAAATTCAGTGAGAAATTATCGGCAGACTGCCAGACCAACCTGGATAGACTGCGGCGAATGAATCCTGAACTGGTACAAATATTACAGCCAGATTCTTTTATCACCGATATTCCTGGGCATATTGTTATCCTCGATGCAATCTTAGGCACGGGCCTGAGCCGTCCCACACAAGGATGGGTAGCTACTTTCATTGAGCATATCAATCAATTACCCAGTCGCAAAATAGCCATTGATATACCCAGCGGGCTGCCATCGGATGGGATACCTGCAAAGGATGCTGCCGTTGTGAGGGCGAGTGACACCCTGAGTTTTCAGTTTTATAAAAGAAGTTTTCTGCATCATGAAACAGGGCCTTACGTGGGTAATGTGCACATATTGGATATAGGCCTGCATCCTGTTTTTATAGAATCGACCCATACCCTGTATCATATAACAGACCAACACGAAATAAAAAACATTTTCAGGCCACGAAGCCCTTTTTCTAATAAAGGCACTTATGGGCATGCCCTGCTGATAGGCGGTAGTTTTGGGAAAATGGGTTCCATAACACTTAGCTCTAAGGCTGCAATGAGAGCTGGCGCAGGATTGGTAACTGCCTTAGTGCCGCATTGCGGCTACGAGATCATACAAACTGCTATACCCGAAGTGATGTGCAAGACAAGTGGTGATACCGAAATAGCTGCCATTACAGAATGGGACAATTATAAGGCCATAGGCATAGGGCCGGGCATGGGTACAAAGCCTTTGAGTGCGAAAGCCTTTGTTGAATTTGTTGGTGAATGTAAACAACCCATAGTTATAGATGCAGATGCACTCAACCTACTGGCAAAATATCCCGATCTTATGGCAAGTCTGCCGGCAGGATCTGTTTTAACACCGCATCCCAAAGAATTCACCAGATTGTTTGGAGAAAATGCGGACAGTATGTTGCAACTGGAGCAGGCAAGGGCCCAGGCAATGCGTTATAATATTTATATCGTTCTAAAAGGCCACCATACCGTGATAATAACACCAGATGGTGAATGCTGGTATAATATTACCGGTAATGCGGGCATGGCAAAGGGTGGCAGCGGGGATGTGTTGACCGGCATTATCACAGGCTTATTGGCACAAGGCTATGACTCCCGGGATGCCGCAATACTCGGTGTTTATTTACACGGGCTGGCAGGAGATATAGCAGCAGCAAATTTCTCGCAAGAGGCTATGCTGGCGAGCGATATTGTTGAGTGTTTGGGGAAGGCGTTTATGAGGATAGGGGAATGATTAAATATATTTATCTTATTTGTGAAATTTTATGAAGAGAGGGATAATCAAGTAGAGGTTGATGATAGTTTGCCTTATTGATATGTCGGGCGCATAAGAGCCTAAAGGGATACCAACAAATTTATTTACTCTTTCACTATTTTCTGAATACTGCTTTTGTTATAAGCATCTGTAACAGTAACTATATAAGTACCGGCAGGAAGTTTAGATATATTCACAACCGGGTTTGCTTTACCACTTCCGTAATTTTCTTCTATAACACTCTGTCCAAGAAGATCGTTGATACTTATTTTATTTACAGGGTTTGAAGATTGTATACTGATTTTATCCTTTGCTGGGTTGGGACTAATAGACAAAGTTTGTGTATTTTGAATAGCGTTGATGCCCGTAATGCCATCTATTGCATTCTGTACCGCTGTTTGTATACCTGTTGCGGTTCCGCTCTTTTCATTAAAATAGATATGCTGATCCGGTCCTATCACAACAATATGTGGCATGCCCAGTCCGCCATACGCATTCTGGTCAATTTCATTACCGGCATTGGCAAAAGAGGCAGAGGCTCCTATATGTTTTGCTACAAGCCAGTTGTTTACAACAAGACAACCATTCGGAGGCCCGTCGCTTGTTACCCATAGTTTTATTTTATTGGGATAAGTTACATTAAGCTGTATCAGAGCGCTGTCTGCAGTACGTGTCCCAACAATGCAACCGTCACATGGTTCAACCCAATCTAAAATAACTACTTTGCCCGTACTAAGTTCTGTAAATAAATTCCAGCTGGTACCCGAACAATCAACTGCTGTAAAATCTGTGGCCTGTTGGGCACAGCAGAAATTCAGAGCAAATATGGAAACTAAAGAAGCGAATATTTTTTTCATTTGACTGAATTAAAAGCCGACATGTTCTTTTTGCCGACTTTTGGAAATCAAATATACGGATTTTATTTATAAGCTGTTAAAAAAAGGTAGTCACCTACTTCATTTTCGTACTCTTTCATAATGTCGTTTATCCTGCCGGATTGAATATCTTTATTATAGCTGTTGTTGGTCAGGCGACTAACAACGGCTATAAGCTAAAAAGCCCATCGGGTTAATATGTTTATGCGTTTTCAAATTCTTTCAGAAAATCATCAGGGCTATAAATAGGTAAGACAGAAATAGCTTGTTTTTGCAGTTGTTTATCCCTGGTAATAAAATAATCCATTCTATGATGCAGTGCTGCATAATATTGTATAGCATCTTCAATATCATTTATTCTTGAAAGAAGCGCGTTCAACACTATGTCGTGTTCAATGTCAATTACTTTGACGTCTGCTAATAAAGTTATTAAGAGTTCCTTGGCTTTTGTATCATTATACACTTTAGTCAGCCAATGTGCACAAACATTAATAACAGAAGGCGATGTAAATGCCTGTATTTTCCCATTTATTGCGAGTTCAATAATTTGCTTTGAAATATCAAAATGATCACGTTTGAGTGTTAAGTCAAGCAAAATATTGGCGTCAAGAAATACTTTAGAAGCCATACTTTTTTGAACGTTCTTTATAATATAATTCTTTAAGGTCAGCCTGTGGGTTTATATCCGGTGTATCTAATTTTTCTAACAGTTGGATTATGTTTTTTCTTTTAGCTGG
>CAIYVS010000329.1 GCA_903929655.1 uncultured Bacteroidota bacterium
ACTTGCAAATTTAGTCTTATGAAAACAACTATTCATAAAATGAGATCATTTTTTTTACTTTTCACCGTTTCTCCGTTTCTTTTTTCTGCACAATCTTCCTTTGCATATAGTGGTCTTTGGCAACAGGTAGATAATGTCAATGTCCCGGCAAAAGGCACTCAAGTACAGCACCCTAAAAAATACCTGGTTTACAGTCTTGCAACGGATTACCTGAAACAACAATTGTTTTCGCTTTCTGCCAATCCAGGCAATGGGCAGATAATTGAATTACCATTACCAGATGGTACTTCCAGGGATTTTAAAGTATGGCAAACACCCATGATGCCCGATGAACTGGCTGCAAGGTACCCCAATATCAAAACCTTCACAGCAGAAGCTGTCGGAAACCATACCATGACTGCCAAAATTGATTTTACAGAATATGGTTTTCATGCTATGATATTCGATGGAGCCAACACCTCTTTTATTGATCCCTTTACCAACGAGGATCAGAATTATTATATGGTTCATTATAAACACGATGAGTACCGTCCCTTTTCTCAAAGAATGAAATGCCTTGTTCACTCATCAGCACAGGACGAGCTCGGCCAGGGAGAGTCCGCAAATATGGATCAAACACAGCTCCCCAAACTTGCCTACAAAACTTTGAATGGCTACCAGTTACGTACCTACCGCCTGGCATTGTGTGCAGATAATGAATACTGCATAGCAGCAACAAGCTTGCCTAACCCCACCATTGCACAGGCTTTCAGCAAAATGACCACTTCTATGAACCGCCTGAATGGTGTATTTGAACGTGAATTTTCTATCACCATGACCTTTGTTGCAAAAGAAGACACCTTAATATGGACACAAAGTACGGGCACAATAAACGGTGCTGATCCTTTTAACAGTATTGACGCAAATGCGAATGCCTGCCTGAACACAAATCAAACTACCTGTAATACAAGAATAGGCCCATCCAATTATGATATCGGGCATGTATTTACAACCGGTGCAGGCGGACTTTCCCAAATCGGCTGTGTTTGCCAGGGCACTAAGGCTATGAGTGTCACAGGTTCTTCTTCACCGGTAGGCGATGGTTTTGATATAGATTATGTTGCCCATGAAATGGGCCATGAATATGGGTCTGAACATACCTTTAATGATGACAACAACGGAAGTTGCGCAGGCAATGCAGCTCAGCCTTACGCATATGAGCCCGGCTCCGGTTCTACCATTATGTGCTATGCAGGGATTTGCGATCAGCCCATAGGTGATGACCTCCAGCCTCACAGTGATGCTTATTTTTCTTACAGTAGCTTATTGCAGATTTACGGCGTTGCAATTATAGGTTCCGGTAACAGTTGCGCAGTAAAAACAGCTGCCAGCAACAAACCCGTAGGGCTTACTTCATTTACAGCAACTTATAATATACCATATAAAACACCTTTTGAATTGCAGGCGCCGGTTGCTGCAGATTCTGTAGCCGATACCTCAACAACTTATTGCTGGGAACAAGCCAACCTCGGTGATTTTGGAATAGAACTTATCAACACCCATTTTGCCGGTCCCATTTTCCGTTCCTTTAGCCCGGTCACTTCTCCCCTACGCGTATTTCCTAAAATGAGCATGGTGCTGGCAGGCACATTAAGTGATGCAGGCACTGAAAATAACCAAGGTGAAAAAGCCGCAGATACAGCACGTTTTTTAACTTTTAGATTAACGGTTCGGGATATCTTCCAGGGAAATGGCTGTTTCCTTTTCCCTGATGATTCCATTCATCTGAATGTTATTAATACAGGCGCAGGATTTACAGTTACTAGTCCCGGCGCAGCTGCAAACTGGACCGGGGGTAGCGCGAATAATATTACATGGAATGTAGTAAGCACTAATACCGCACCCATAAGTTGCGACAGTGTCGATATCTATATTTCAAATGATGGCGGCAACACATGGCCGGGCTCACTTGGCACACACCCTAATAATGGTTCTGCAGCAATAATAGCACCTAATATTGCCACAAGCTCCAATGTTCGCATAAAGGTAAAAGGACATGGCAATGTATTTTTTAATGTCAATGGCTCAGATTTTAAAATAACCAACAATCCCAGTTTACCCACAGTAACATTAGGAGTTCAGCAAATCAATACATCAATAAATGATGTGAAAGTCTATCCCAATCCCGCTACCAATATCGTAAACATCCGCGCAGGCAATCTCAACTCAGCAAATGCCAGCATATCCATAACTGACATTACAGGTAAACTACTACTACAAAAAGACCTGGCCGTCAATAGCGGAAATATCGATACCTCGCTCGATATAAAGCTGCTCTGCCCCGGCTTGTATTTAGTAAATGTAAAAGCTGGTGCCGAACAAAGGGTGACGAAGTTTATAAAAAATGAATAAAATAGCAGTTAGATATAACAGCTATAACCCATTCCTTTGCTTTTTTTCTAAAGCAAAAGAATGGGTAGCAGTAATTTAAAACGAAGCTAATTTTTACAGGTTCTAATGACTGGTAAGTCCATCCAATGAATAAGTATATTCATTAGTAGCCGCATTATAACTAATGGTATATTTAGTAGGGTAATAACCGGTACTTGCAAATGCGCCAGGCTGTTTTATAGCACCGGTATAGTTTGCTTTTGTGCTAAGAAAAGACATGGCACACGTACTTTCTATAAACGTCATACCACCATGATAAAAACCATAATTATAAGCATGTGTAAAGCCCATGCCATGATACTCCGGGGCTGTGCTGTCTACCCAATGTACCCCCATTGAGGCTTCTGCATCACCGTCTGCCCGGCAATCTTTTGGTATGTACTGAGAGCCGAGGGCAACACTATCAGGCCCGGCCATTATATTCATCATGCTGTTTTCTGCAATTGTAAAAAAATGACAATCCAGGTGGGCAACATTATACACACTTGGCGAAGGGTCGCCATGGGGTGCCCAGTCTATTTCTACATGATCGAAAGGCATAGCCATCATGCTGCTCATTCCCATCTGTTCAGGAAACATGAGCATCATCATAGTATCATTGGCAGGCAGGTCTGCCAAAAGAGTGGCCTTAAAAGTAATCCCCAGCGAAGTGGGTTTTCCATTAGCATCTGTTACTACCCAGGAACGGATGCTGTCTGAACCATAGGCTTTGTATTCGCCAACCGTAGTAGTCAGGGATGGGCTGGAACTGTTTTTGGTACAGGATGAGAAAAAAAACAGGGGAGAGAAAAGAATCGCAAAAAAAGATATCAGTTTCATAATTGTGCATTTATAAAGTAAAAATAGACTTTGAATATCATATATTTAATGATATTGATCATATGAAAAATATGATTATTATAATTGGTTCTCTTAATAAGCCGTAAATTTGGAATAGAACAATATTTAAATGAGGTAATGCATATTAAACTTTACGTTCTTACTATCGTTTTTGCATTTTTTACCACAGTATCTTATGCACAACTACCGGATGGATCTATTGTTCCCGATTTCACTTTTACTGATATCAACAACAATACCCAAAATCTTTACACTTACCTGAACGAGGGAAAATATGTTGCTATAGATGTTTCCACAACATGGTGCATACCGTGCTGGAATTATCACCAGTTGCATGTTATGGATAGTTTATATACTTTACATGATTCTTCAGGAGATAGAAAATGGAAAGTCCTTTTTATTGAGGGAGATGCTTCTACGGATTTAGCAGATTTGCAAGGTACCGGGTCAAATACTGTAGGCGACTGGATACAAGGAAGTAATTATTCTATAATCGATCCCGCCGGAACAGGTCTGAGCTCATTCTTAAGCGGGTATAATATTTCTTACTTTCCTACACTGTACCTTATTTGTCCAAACAAAAGAGTTATACAGGGCACTTTAAATACCATACAACGCCCTTATGTATATAATTGGGAATATGCTGCAAATACCCTTTGCACCACAGTTGGGATAGAGCAGATCAATAATAAAAATGCCTTTACAATATATCCTGATCCTGCCTGGCAAACATTAACGCTTTACTTTGACTTGGACAATGCATCATCCGTAAACCTGCAGATAATTAACGCATACGGACAGCTAATGGCTAAAACAAACCTGGGTGACCTATACCACGGCGATCACGCTATTAAATATGATATTAGTCGTTTTGCCCCCGGAGTTTATTTATTCTGTTTATACACTTCTGGCGGCTATTCTGTTGTAAAAAGAGTATCCATACTTTAAAGAATCCGCATTCTTTTCATGATACTTCTTTAACGTGAAAAAGTACTATTTTGATTGGATCAATAATTTTGAGTGGTAGACTTTATCAGAATTGTCTGTAAGTAAAACGGAGTAAAGGCCGTTTGCTAATCCTCTTACAGAAATGGTGGTCTTATTATTTGAGCCTATTGGTTTCAAATCAAATCGTTTTCCTGCATTATCTATTAATGTACACGTTGCAATGCCAGGAATATCTTTGGCAGAAATAGTAAAATATTCAGATGCCGGGTTTGGGTAAATGTTAATTGCAGGCTCATTACTTATTTCTTTAGCCACTGATGTGGGTGCTATAGTATAAGTGCCTTTGCGATATTTAACAGTGCCGCTATTATCATCCTCCCAAACAACATGTACTATACCGGGAGCCACAAAAACATCTACATTGTTAATATTGCCGCTGGCAAGTGTGTCGTAGATTGCTGGGAAGGAAGAATTCAAAGAATTTTTAAATTTTAAAGCGGCCTGCGATGTTCCGTTTACTGTTTGTACCCATGCCATTGCAATAGCATTTCCGGAAGATGCTATGCGGGGATAATTCTGAGTGGTAAGTCCGCTGAAAGTGCCGGTTATCGGGCTGCATGTAGATATAGAGGCACCACTCACAGATGACCTGCTGAAATAAACCAATGAACTACCTGTGGCGCTGCTCATAAAAATAGTGTATAAACTATCACCTATAAGCACTCCGTCGGGGCCGCTTGCAGGGCATGCATTGATCATCCAGTTGGTATTATCAACCGAAAAATCATTACTGAAAGAGGAGCCTGCATTAGTGGAAATGCCAGCCCACATATCGCGCAGATTGGCATTGTTATCGCGGTACAACATGACTAATGTATTACCTGCACTTAACAAGGTGGCGGGACAACAATTACAAACACTGTCACCAGCCAGGGCGCTTGCTCTTACATCTGTTGAAAATGTATTTCCGAAATCGGCAGATTTAGTTACCACATAACGGGCATGCCAGTAAGAAGAATCAAATTTCATAAATGCAACAATGGGATTGCCAATGGTATCGGTACATACTATGGGAAAACGAGATAAGCTATCGTTGATATTATCTATCCTTACCGGGCTCGAGAAACTCTGTCCGCCATCATAAGAATGAATAAGGTAACAATAGTTGGTACTGATGTTTTCCGGCGAACGTTTTATTGTGATATAAACAGTATCTCCAAAACTAGCAATATCCGGCCCGCCCCATGTAGCTGAAAAAATGGACATGGAGGTATTAAGAATAACAGGAGTTGAAAATGCAGATCCTGTCCACCTTGCAAAATTCTCCCTGTTACTTGCAGTTCCCCAAATCACCAATGGATTTCCTGCCCTGTCAAGAGCAATGCGGGGATGATAGTTTCCGCTGCTGCTTGTCGCTACTGTGATGGGCGCAGACCATGTTATACCATTTTGTGAATAGGAACAGATACTTAAAAGACTGAACAATATTGTAAAGAAGTATTTCATAGAAATAAATTATATATTGTAAAGCTAAACAAAATAACAAACCATCCGAAGATGATTCTG
>CAIYVS010000330.1 GCA_903929655.1 uncultured Bacteroidota bacterium
ATTAATTTTGCCTAATGATAAAGTATAATCTACCTCTACATTACTTTCTTTTATCGATATCCCAAGGGTAATATTTAATTCTTCATTCTTTAAATAAACTGTTTCTTTAAAACCACCTAGATTAATAAAGGGGAGTGTAAGACAATTATCTATACTTTGATTGGGGTTCCCTATCGTATTTTTTAACGCTAATAAGCTATATATAAAACTTGATTTACCGCTATTATTGGCACCAGTAAGCACAGTAATTTTTCCGAGGGCTACCTCGGCTTTATGTAAGCTTTTGAAATTTTCTATATAAAGTTTAGTAATCATTATAAAACAATTATTTTCAAAATATATGAAACCTCATCAAAGGTATATATTTCGACTTTATAAAGATGTGAAAAATGATGCTCTTTTTATGAAATAGCCATTTCGGGTAATTTTCTTGGCTCATAATTTTTCATTGCTCCGGCTATCGCGCGTATATGATCGGGAGTGGTGCCACAGCAACCTCCTACAATATTGACCCAGCCTTCTCTTGCAAATTCTGAAATAATAATGGCGGTCTGGTTAGCGCTTTCATCATACTCTCCCATAGCATTGGGCAGGCCGGCATTAGGATAAGCACTGACATAGCAGGAAGCTATTTGCGCCAGTTCTTCTACGTGCGGGCGCATTTCTCTTGCACCGAGGGCGCAGTTAAGACCTATACTGATGGGATTGGCATGCATCACAGATATATAGAAGGCCTCCAGGGTTTGCCCGCTCAAGGTGCGCCCGGATGCATCTGTGATGGTGCCGGATATCATCACCGGTAATTTTTTCTTTTTAGTATCACGGAAGTATTTATTGATCGCATAGATAGCCGCCTTGCAATTCAAGGTATCAAAAATGGTCTCTACGATGAGTATATCAGCACCACCATCTACCAGGCCTGATACCTGCTCATAATAGGCATCAGCTACTTCATCAAAGGTGACAGCGCGGTAGCCGGGGTTATTTACATCCGGCGAAAGGGATAAAGTTTTATTCATAGGGCCTATTGCACCTGCAACAAATTTTTGTGCCCCGGGATGTTCTGCAACATATTCTGCTATGGCTTCTTTTGCCAGTCTGGCAGCCGCTACATTCAGTTCATAAGCCAGCGATTGCATATCATAGTCGGCAAGAGATATGGTCTGTGCATTAAAGGTATTGGTTTCGATAATATCTGCGCCTGCATCTAAATAGGCCCTGTGTATGCCGCGTATGATCTGTGGCTGTGTGATGCTTAAGAGGTCGTTATTGCCTTTAATATCTTTATGCCAGTCTTTAAAACGTTCGCCCCTGTAATCGCTTTCCTGCAGTTTGTGGCGTTGTATCATAGTGCCCATTGCACCATCTATGATGACAATGCGTTCCTTCAGAAGTTTTCTTAATTGTTTTTCTGCACTCATGGGTCAAAGTTATGAAATGGGGATATACCAAACGCTATAGATATATCAATAGTATTAATAGCAGGCCAATATTTGTCTATACTAATGCCGCAATAGCTTTGTCAAAGGCTGCTATGTCCTGCTCTGTAGTATCAAAAGCACACATCAGGCGCACCTCCATGGTACTTTCTTTCCAGATATAGAATGGAAAATGTTGTTGTAAGGCTTCATACCAAGTCCTTGGCATTTCTGCAAAAACAGCGTTGGCCTCCACCGGCTTGGTAATCTTTATTTGCGGATATTTAGACAGGGCTGCATGCAGGAGTGTTGCCATTTTGTTAGAATGGCCGGCCGTCTTCCTCCAGAGTTCCTGCTGCATCATGGCCTCAAACTGGGCCGCAATGAAACGTGTTTTTGATGCCAGCTGAATGATCTGCTTTTGCTTATATGCAATATGCTCTGACAATTTTTTATTAAATACTACTACAGCTTCTCCAAACATCATGCCTGCTTTGGTGCCTCCTAATGAGAGGATATCAATTCCTGCATTTGTTGATATATCCTTCAGCCCGCAACCTAATGCAGCAACAGCATTAAAAAAACGGGAGCCATCCATATGCAGATATAAATCGTTCCTTTTACAGAGTACTGATATTGCTTGTATTTCGTCGGCTTTATACACCGTTCCATATTCAGTTGACTGTGTAATAGATAACAATTTGGTTTGCGGGTAGTGTACATCTCCTTTTCTTATCAGGCGATCTTCGATGACATTCGTTTCCAGCTTACCATTTTCATTGGCTTTCAGAGGAAAAAACCTGCAACCGGTTACAGATTCCGGGGCTGATGATTCATCGTTATAAATATGAGATATGTCTGCACAAAGCACTGCGTTGTAGCTTTGGGTTGCCGCACTGATGCTTAATAAATTGGCGCCGGTACCATTAAATACAAAATAAACATCCACATCTGCATCAAATACCTGCTTAAACAGCTCAATAGTACGTTTGGTTATTTCATCACTGCCGTATGAGCGTGCATGGGCAATATTGGCATTTTGCAAAGCCTGCATCACTCCGGGCAATACTCCTGCATAATTATCACTGGCAAAACTTTTCATAAGTCAGGTACATTCATTTAAGGGCTTAAATTTAGCTGCTTAAGTCTAAAAAAGATTATTTTTAAATAAAAAACAGGAAAATGAAAAGTCTATGTTCTTTTTTATTAGTGCTTACATTGTCTTTTCCTGCTGCTGCACAACAAATCATACAACTCAGAACCCTGTGGACAAAACCTGAAGTAAAGCTTGTTTTCCGGGATTATTATATCTATTTCAGGATCAGGGATATCAATAAAGCCATGCAGTTTTTATCGGAACCTGACAAAAAGATATACGGAACAAAATCGGTACTCGACACTAATAAAGTATATGTGGTGGAACTAGAGTCGGGCACCAGCACCAATGTGCAATACCTGAATGATCTGCAACCCCTGCTCCAGAATGCGGTGGGCTGTTATTTACTAATGAGTGGGCATGCCGCAGTAGAAACCAAAAGACATAAAAAAATACACAAAATAGAAGCTCATATAGGACCAGCTAATGACTTCGATGGCTTTTTCAGGGTGCCTGTCACCATATATGATCCTAAAACAGGTAAAATGATCTTTTCAGGGGAAATGGATGATGGTATGTATAAAAAGGATATCGGGTTTGACGACTAAACAGGCGCATTACAAATGCACCTGTTCCGAACTCACTTTCTGCCCGAAGAATATACCAGCATGTTCATTAAAGTCGGCAGGGTCGTCTGTAGTATAGAAATGCATCTGGCGCTCCCTGCTGATGAGCGATTCCATTTCTTTATGCCGGAGCAAATAATCTTCTAGGCTCCTCGCCACAATTCCACCCTGGGCTACCACATTAATATTGGCAGGCAGGAATTGTTTTATTTTATCTGTCAGTAAAGGATAATGGGTACATGCCAGCAATATGGTATCTATATCCGGGGCCTGGTTCATCAACTCGTCCAAATATTTTTTTACAAAAAAGTCTGCTCCTTCTGATCTGTATTCGTTATTCTCAACCAGTGGTACCCACATAGGGCATGCCAAGGGATGCACTTTAATATCGGGAAAAAATTTGCCTATCTCAATCTCGTAGGATCGCGAATTGATGGTGCCCTTGGTACCCAATACACCAACTGATCTGGTTTTGGTGTATTGCCCTATCACTTCTGCCGTGGGGCGTATCACGCCGAGCACCCTTTTATCAGGTCCCAGCCGGGGCAGATCTTTTTGCTGGATGGTTCGCAAGGCTTTTGCAGATGCGGTATTACAAGCCAGTATTACCAGGCGGCAGCCCATTTTAAAAAACCATTCCACACTTTCCAAAGTGTACTGGTGAACTGTATCAAATGAGCGATTACCGTATGGCGCACGCCCGTTATCGCCCAAATAGATATAATCGTACTGGGGTAATTCTGCAACAATTGATTTGAAAACAGTAAGCCCTCCGTAACCGGAGTCAAATACCCCTATGGGGCAGCGCATATTTGTTTGTATGCTCATGTGCTGTACAAACCTACATGAAAAAGACGATTAGGCAGAGCGATGATTAAAATAAATGGTGGTACATCAGATATGAATCGCCCGGATGCAATATTCCATAAACTAAAACGTTTAATTTGTTACATTTGAGGTTTGTTTAACTTATGATCATCAGGCGCTTTTCTATACTTTTTACTGTTTTTATACTTCAGGCCACAATTGGCTATTCGCAAGATAGGCCTATAGGTTATTGGAGGTCGCATTTGCCTTATAATAATGCTATTGGCATGACAAGTGACGGAATCACCCTTTTTACCATATGCAATCAGGCCTTATTCACCTTCAATCAAAAAGACCCTGTGCATCCATATAGCAAGGTTGAGGGCATGGGTGATATAGGAATGGCTTGTGCAGGATATGATGCCACTACCTCAACTGCCATTTTTGCTTATACAGATGGGAATATTGATCTTTTTTATAATAACACAGAAACATTCTTTAATATCCCGGACCTGAAAATCAAGAAAGTAAGCGGATCTAAAAACATTCATGAGATATATGCATGGAATGGTTTTGCTTATATAGGCACAGATATTGGCGTGCTTGTCATTGACCTTGTTAATAAAGTGGTTAAAGAAACGTACAGTTTCACGGTCAACAATCAAAGTACATTCGTTACCAATTTTCTTAAGAACGGGAACTACTTTTACGCAAATACTTCAAACGGTCTGTATCGTGCCAACATATCCAATCCACAATTGCAAAACATTGCGGTATGGCATCTTATAGATAGTACCCATAAATTCAAAAACCTGGCCTCCGCAAATAACAAATTATTCCTTTGCGACACCAATAAGGTATATGTGCTGGAAAATGATACAGTCCATAATATCTTTCTTGTTGATACTGCAAGTTATCCCACAGTTAAACATAAGACGATTCTGCATATTGATTCTACATATAATGGCATATGGGTCAGCGAATATTACGACTCACTCTATACCGGATTAGAAAATAAAATAGATATTAATTATAATCTGGTAGATTCATTTAATTGCCGGGGAGCACAACCACTCCAGACAATTACGCTGCTTGACAGTTCAGTTTGGGTTGCAGACGCCTTCCAGGGCTTGTGTAAAAGGTCGGGCAATGACCAAACGGCTTACTATTTTCCCCAAGGACCAGACGACCCGGGCAATTTTGATATTTATGCCTATAATAATGAACTTTGGGTAGCACATGGC
>CAIYVS010000331.1 GCA_903929655.1 uncultured Bacteroidota bacterium
CAGTCTGAAAAACTGTAGTGCCGGGAGTATAGGTATAAATAATACTGGCATGGTAATAAAAAGTATCCCCATACAAAATCTCTGTAAAAGAACTATCGCTGTTAAAAGTCACTAAACCTTGCTCATAAAGGGTATCGGCAGTATAGTGGTGGTAGGAATATTGCACCCCGAACTGCAGGCCCAGTGAATCCATAGTTGTTGCGGTGGAATATGCGGGCGATGTGGAACTTTTATTACAAGCCAGCAGGGTTGTAATACCAATCAGTATATATAGGATCCTTTTCATTATTCCGTGGCGTAAATTACTACATTAACTCTAAAGAGGAAACCTGAAAACACCATTTGTCACATTCAGGCCATTGCTGCTGTCTGTAACAAAATTAAATATCCCTTGTAAGTCTGAAGTAGAATCGTTGGTAATACTCACTTGTCCGCTTAGCGCATAATGCCTTATTGCACCGGAATAAAAAGTGGCTGAAACAGCGGGAGGACTTATATTGTAGGATCCCGCACCGGTATAATTTGAAATATATAAATACATAACCGATGCATTAGCGCCGGTACTGGCTTTTGTAGCTGTTATGGAAAGATTATAGTGGCCACTGTCATTAACAACAGGAATCAGCAGGCCGCTTACTGAATCTGCAGACCAAAGTGCTGTATCCACGGTTGCATACATAATAACCGTACTGTCCGGTACACGCGGCGGTGTAGGTGGAGGAGGTCCACCTGACTTTTTACAAGCCACAAAACCAAGCCCAAACAATATGGAAACTATTACAATATATCTCTTCATGCTTTCTATTCCGTACTAAAGATAAGGTTTTAAAGAATTTGGAAATGCGCAAATCTGAAAATCTTCATATAACAACGTAAAACGCAGCAATTTATTCTCCTTTACAAATCAACTTATCACCCCATCAGGCTTTGGGTCCTAATTCTATTACTTCGCACTGTTTCATATTTTCCCCGTCCACCACAAAACGTATTAAAGTGCGCACTTTATGCCAGCCATGCTTACCCGCAGCGCCGGGGTTCATATGCAGGCATTTTAGCTTATCATCGTAAATGACCTTTAAAATATGCGAGTGCCCGCTAATGAACAATTGGGGTGGTTTTGCAAATAATTCAGCCTTTATATTCGGGGCATACCTGCTGGGGTATCCACCTATATGAACCATAAAAATCTCTACTTCCTCGCACTTAAACCTCAGTTTTTCGGGAAATTCGCTGCGTATATCGTAGCCATCTATATTTCCATACACCCCTCTCAGGGGCTTAAAAGCTTTTAGCTTGTCCGCAATCTCAGCTGTCCCAAAATCTCCCGCATGCCATATCTCGTCACAGTTCTCAAAATGTTTAAAAACCGCATCGTCCAGGTAATTATGGGTATCCGATATAAGTCCTATACGAGTCATGAAAAATCAAAAGTAAAAGGCAAAGGGCAGAAGCATTTTAATCTGTTAATATCAATCCGGGCAGAACAGCTTGTTCTTTCCTTCGCTATAAGGTTTTGAATTTTGAATTATACCAAAACGGGCTCTGCATAAAACGCCTGTACATCATTAAAAATATGCTCAATCTCAGCCACGTCCTCCGTGCTCACCAACCTTGTACGGAATTCTTTCACATGCGATAAACCCTTCAGGTAGCTGGCATAATGCGGGCGCATTTCCAGTATACCAAGCTTTCGCCCCTTCCATTCTATAGCTCTGTAAAAATGTTTGCGGCATGCATCCAGCCTCTCGGCAATAGTAGGTGGATCCAATAACTCCCCGGTCTTTAAAAAATGTTTTATCTCGCGAAAGATCCAGGGATAACCAATGGCAGCCCTGCCTATCATGATCCCATCCACACCATAACGATTCTTATACTCTAAAGCCTTCTGCGGACTATCAATATCGCCGTTTCCGAATATCGGTATCTTTATACGTGGGTTCTCTTTCACTTTAGCTATCAGGCTCCAGTCTGCATCACCTTTATACATCTGCACCCTGGTACGTCCATGCACAGTAAGGGCTTGTATGCCTATATCCTGCAGGCGTTCTGCCACTTCTTCTATATTCTTTGTGTTGTTATCCCAGCCTAGGCGCGTCTTTACGGTTACAGGCAGCTTAGTGGCATTTACCACCGCTTTCGTCAGGCGCACCATCAGGTCTATATCCTTCAGCACACCTGCACCTGCACCCTTACAAACTACTTTTTTTACAGGGCAGCCAAAATTAATATCCAACAGGTCGGGATTGGTAGTATCAACTATCTTCGCCGCCAAAGCCATGGCCTCCTCATCACCACCAAATATCTGTATGCCTATTGGCTTTTCATATTCAAAAATATCCAGCTTCTGCCTGCTCTTCATCGCATCCCGGATCAAACCCTCGGATGATATGAATTCTGTGTACATCAAATCGGCCCCATGCTCTTTGCACACTGCACGAAAAGGTGGATCACTCACATCCTCCATAGGAGCCAGCAACAAAGGAAAATCCCCCAACTCTATATTTCCGATACGCGCCATAAAGGCCGCAAAATTACGAAATAAAGCTCATTTAAAGCCCAAAAAGGGCAGTCGCATTCACCTTAGTTCAATTTCATGGCCCTGATTATGGAATTAGGGTAATTTCTTTAATCCTTATCTCTTCAAAAACAACAAC
>CAIYVS010000332.1 GCA_903929655.1 uncultured Bacteroidota bacterium
GATCAGCCGGTCGGCGCGGATCAGCCCGGCCAGCATCATTAAGCTACCCACAAAAGTGTAGATAAAGAACTTAAAGGTTGCAGCAATTCTTTTTTCACCACCCCACATAGAACAAAGAAAGTAAACAGGAATAAGGGCCAGTTCCCAAAACACATAAAACACCAGTGCATCATTGGCAAGAAACACACCCATCAGTCCTGCCTGTGATAAAAGCATCAAACCATAAAAAGCACCTGCTTTTTCTACAGGCTTGTTCCAGCTAACAGTCATTACAACCTGCATAACAATGCCGGTGAGCAGGCAGAGCATCGCGCTCATCCCATCAGAAAGTAAACTGAATTGGGTGCCAATATTGGGTATCCAGGGTGCAGAAAAATGTAAGGGAGGGGCAGAAAAATTGCCAGCGCTCACAAAAGCTGATATAGCCATCGTGATAATAGAACTGGCTAACGCAAGCCCTTTCGCTCCATCACCCTTGATGAGAAAACTCAGGATACCTGTTATTAAAGGAACCAGTATAAGTAAAACTAAGATCATAATTCTAGTACAATATTTTTTCCCGAATGAACGGGATACTATTTATTACAGTTTAACCCAAAAAAATCCCAGTGCAAACAATGTGATCATACCCAGCACCATTACAAAAATGTAAAAGCCCACCTGCCCTGTTTGCAAAAGACGAATGCGGTCGCTGCCCCAGCGCACAGATTTACCAACACCGTTTACAATACCATCAATACCTTTTCTTTCAGCAAAACGCTCCATAAAAGCAGAAAAGTTTTGAATAGGACGAACAAATACAGCATCATACAATTCATCCACATACCATTTGTTTTCCAATATTTTTGCCAAACCGGTACTAGGCGTAAAATTGGGTTTCTTGTTTACAGAATAGGCTACTGCAATCATCAACACAGATAAAGTTACCGAAACACCCATCAGCATCCATTCGGTACCTGCTTCCAGATGATGTTCACTGATATTGGTAACAGAAGAACTCAGGAAAGATCCTAAGGCATGGTGCTCGCTAATAACAGCAGGCAAGCCTACATAACCACCGATGATTGATAAGATAGCCAGGATAATAAGCGGTATGGTCATAGCGGCAGGACTTTCGTGCAGATGATGCGCCTGGTCTTCTGTGCCCCGGAAGCCGCCCGTGAATGTGAGAAAATACAGGCGGAACATGTAAAACGCAGTCATCATGGCTGCCGCAGCGGCCAGGTAATATAATACTGGATCGTGTGCATAAGCTGCAGCTAATATTTCATCTTTTGAGAAAAAGCCCGAAAAACCCGGAATACCGGAAATAGCCAAACAGCCTATGAGGAAAGTGATCTGCGTAGTTCGTAATTTTTTGCCTAAGCCGCCCATTTTACGGATATCCTGTTCGCCACCCATAGCATGTATCACACTACCGGAACCAAGGAATAAAAGTGCTTTGAAAAACGCATGTGTCATTACATGGAAAACAGCCGTAGTATATGCACCCACACCTAATGCAAGGAACATAAAACCAAGCTGACTGACAGTAGAGTATGCCAATACCTTTTTAATATCGTATTGCCTGATAGCTATCGTTGCGGCAAACAAAGCTGTGGCAAGACCAACAATGGCAACAATATGCAATGTCATTGGCGCAAGCGTGTAGAGCACATGGCTGCGCGCTATCATATAGATACCGGCAGTAACCATGGTTGCAGCATGGATGAGGGCTGATACGGGTGTAGGGCCCGCCATAGCGTCCGGCAACCAGGTGTATAAAGGTATCTGTGCACTTTTACCGGTAGCACCTATGAATAAACAAATGGCTATCCAGTTATAAGTATCTGAAGAAATTCCTGCCGGCTGTGCACCCTGAAGCTTACCAAAAAAATCCTGGTAAGAAAGGGTGCCATAATTAAACAGTATCAACAACATACCCACCAGGAAACCAAGATCACCAATACGGTTCATGATAAATGCTTTCTTAGCCGCATTCGTATAATCGCGGTTCTTGAACCAGAAGCCAATGAGTAAATAAGAGCAAAGCCCCACACCTTCCCAGCCAATAAACATAACCAGGTAATTGCCACCCAATACCAGCAATAACATAGAAAATACAAACAGATTCAGGAATGAGAAATACTTTACCATACCTTCATCATCATGCATGTAGGCCGTGGAATAAACATGTATCAGGAATCCGACACCGGTTATAATTAAAAGGAACAGAGAAGAAAGCGAATCTACCTGGAAAGAAAACGGAATAAATAACTTGCCCGAATGGATAAATTCAAATAATTGCACAATTACAGGGCCGTGAAACGAAGGATCTTTTACTTCGAAGAAAATACCTAATGATACACAAAATGAAGCAAGAACAGCCAAGCTTCCTATCACCCCGCCAAGGGATTTTGGTATTCTTCTCCAACCTATACCATTGATCAGGAAACCAATCAAAGGAAACAGCGGTACTAAATAAACGAGTTGCGACATACGCCAAACCCCTAAAGGGGCTTATTTTTTGTTAATAATATATTCTTCTATCTTTCTAATAACAACTTCTAATTTCTTCTCAATATCTTCATTTAGAAATCTTAAAACAACTAAACCATCACTTTCTAAATCTCTTTGTCTTTTTTCATCATTCTTTTTTACTTTATCCATATCATGGATGTTTCCATCTACTTCTATTACCAACTTTAAACCATGGCAATAAAAATCTGCGATGTATATTCCTAAAGGGTGTTGTCTTCTAAATTTATACCCTAAAGGCCTTTGTTTCAAATATCCCCAAAGAAGTAATTCAGAATGTGTCAGGTTCCTTCTTAATTCTTTCGCGTTTTCAAAGATCAATCTGTCTGCCCCTAAAAACATAGTCTTTTTCATAAACTGTGCAGTTCCCCCTTCAGGGGGCGGGGGGGTTTATTTTAATGTTTTAGTCTGTTAAGAATATTAATATCTACTGAATGTACCTTACGATACATCATTACAATTATTGCCAAACCCACTGATACTTCCGCTGCAGCAACCACCATGTTGAAGAACACAAAAACCTGTGCGGAAGAATCAGCATACATTTTAGAAAAAGCAACCATCAGCAGGTTCACGGCATTCAGCATCAGCTCTATGCACATAAATATTATAATGGCATTGCGGCGTATGAGCGTACCCATAATACCTATGCAAAACAAGGCCATGCTCAAAAATATATAGTATTGTACCGGCATATACCCCAAACCCCTAAAGGGGCTTATTTTTTATTACAAATCCTCATTTTAAGATTTGTATGGTTAATAATATTTTTTAACCCTGTTCCTCCCTTTAGGGAGTCAGAGGGTTTTTAGTTTCTTCTTTTTTTCCTATAACTATCGCACCTATCATGGCACTCAAAAATAATACGCTGCTTATCTCGAATGGCAACACAAATTGCGTGAACAATACTCTTCCCAGGTTCTTGATAAGCCCTATATCAGAAGAAGTTTTTTCAAGCGGCAATACGGTGGCACTTTTTAAGGCTGCTAAAATCACCAGGAATAATACACCGCCCGCTATAACACCGGCCAATTGTAATAATCTTCCCTTCTGTGGTTCCACATCCGCATTCAGGTTCATCAGCATGATAACGAATAGGAACAATACCATAATAGCACCTGCATAAACAATAATATTTACTATGGCCAGAAACTGCGCATTCAACAGTATATAGTGTCCCGATATAGCAAAGAAGGTAACAATGAGAAACAAGACACTTGTTATCGGGTTACGGCTCAATATAACTCCAAGCGCAGAGCTGATGGCCATAATTGTAAGAAACCAGAATAAAATTTCGTAAATGCTCATTTTATTATTTGTCGTCTTGCTTTTTGTGTTCAGGAATTAATAAGTCTTCTTTCTTATAAATAAAACTTTGTCGCGTATAATTAGAAGGCATAAGCGTCTCCGAAAGATAAACCGCATCTTTGGGACATGCCTCTTCACAATAGCCACAAAAAATACAACGCAACATATTGATCTCATATTTGGCTGCATACTTTTCTTCCCGGTACAAATGCTCTTCACCGGGCTTACGCTCAGCAGCTTCCATTGTAATAGCTTCTGCAGGACAAGCCAGTGCACAAAGTCCGCAAGCCGTACAACGCTCACGGCCTTCTTCATCCCGGTTCAGGATATGCAAGCCACGGTATACCGGGCTAAAAGGACGCTTTTGTTCAGGATAGCTTACCGTTGCTTTTTTTCTGAAAATATGACTTAAAGTAATACTCAGGCCTTTTGCAATGGCAGGTATATATATCTTCTCCCCGAAAGTCATCGGGTCGCGATTTATTTGTACATATCTGTTAGTCAGTTTTTCCATTTAATCAATTTCACGATTTAAATATCCACAATATCGCTATTGCCGTTATTAACATATTTACCAATGCTAAAGGTATCAATCCTTTCCAGCCTAAATTCATCAACTGGTCATAACGAAAACGAGGTAAGGTCCAGCGAACGAACATGAAGAATAAAATGAGGCAAACAATTTTGGTCATTAATGCTATTACACAAATTGCA
>CAIYVS010000333.1 GCA_903929655.1 uncultured Bacteroidota bacterium
CTGGTCGTTGCTGGCCCATTGCCAGATGCCAATTCCTTCGGTGCAATGAATAACTGCCGCATCCATCGTTAGCCATTGTGGTAGTGCATGTTTTCCTGCCACTACTACATTCACATAATGCCGGCTACGCAGACAGTGATCAAAAACTGATAACAGACAATTGGCATCGGGTGGCAGATAGACGCGTACTATATCTGCCTTCTTATTAATTACATGATCGAGGAAACCGGGGTCCTGGTGCGTGAAGCCATTGTGATCCTGCTGCCAGACGTGCGAGGCCAGCAAATAATTCAGTGAAGCGATCTTTCTGCGCCAGGGAAGTTCCGATGTTACCTTCAGCCATTTAGCATGCTGGCTAAACATGGAGTCAACGATGCGGATGAAGGCCTCATAGCTGTTGAATAGCCCATGCCTGCCGGTAAGCAGGTAGCCTTCCAGCCAACCTTCGCATTGGTGCTCACTGAGCATGGAATCCAATACTCGCCCCGCCGGGGCGAGAAATTCATCATTATTTTGTTTCTCTGCATCCCACTGCCGGTTGGTGACTTCAAAAACAGCACCCAAGAGATTTGACAGTGTTTCATCAGGGCCGAAAATACGGAAGTTATGCTGATCCTGATTCAGCTTAGCTACATCACGGAGAAACTTACCCAGCACCATTGTATCCTGTCCGTCAACGGCACCGGGCGAAGGCACATGCACAGCATGAACATGAAAATCTGGCATTCGCAAATCGTGTAGTAGCACTCCGCCATTGGTATGCGGATTGGCACCCATGCGCCTGTCACCCTTAGGGGCAAGTTCTGCGAGCTCGGGTATCAACCTGCCATTTTCGTCAAATAACTCTTCAGGTTTATAACGCTTCATCCAGCTTTCAAGCTGTCCTACATGTTCAGGATGTGCCGAATCCACAAGGAGCGGCACCTGGTGCGCCCGGAATGTTCCCTCAACCTGCAGGCCATCAACTGTTTTCGGGCCTGTCCATCCTTTAGGTGATCTGAGAATAATCATTGGCCAGCGTGGGCGGGTAGCATCTTTATTCTCCCGTGCATGCTTTTGGAATTCCCGGATTTCTTCTATGGCCTTTTCCATAACACCAGCCATAAGCTGATGCATCTTTTCAGGTTCATCACCTTCTACAAAATAGGGCGTCCAGCCGCAGCCCCGGATAAATTGTTCCAATTCCTCATGTTCGATACGAGCAAGGATAGTTGGGTTGCTGATCTTGTAGCCATTGAGATGCAGAATGGGCAACACTGCCCCATCTGTAATGGGGTCCAGTAGCTTATTGGAGTGCCATGCGGTAGCCAACGGACCAGTTTCAGCTTCGCCATCACCAATCACGCAGGCAACGATCAGGTCAGGATTATCAAATGCTGCTCCAAAGGCATGGCTGAGGGAATAACCCAATTCACCACCTTCGTGAATGGAACCAGGCGTGGTAGGTGCAACATGGCTGGAAATTCCACCGGGGAAAGAGAATTGTTTAAACAGTTTTTTTAGCCCGGCTTCATCCTGCGTTACATTCGGATAAACTTCAGTCCAGGTACCTTCGAGGTAAACATTGCCCACAATAGCGGGACCTCCATGGCCAGGACCGGCAACATAAAACATATCCAGGTCGTACTTTTTAATCACCCTGTTCAAATGCACATAAATAAAGTTCTGCCCCGGCGTTGTGCCCCAATGCCCCACTACCAGCGGTTTTACATGAGATAGTTTTAGTGGCTCTTTCAAAAGCGGATTATCATAGAGATAAATCTGTCCCACTGAAAGATAATTGGCCGCACGCCAGTAAGCGTTTATCTTTTGAAGCATTTCAGGCGATAATGTTTCGACCTCTTTTTTGATTAATGTTGATTCCATAACAATTATTTTTTAATATTTATGTTCATTAATTCTGGATAAATATGGATATAAAGTTCTCCGGAAATAGGGTTTTGGCCATATAAGCTATTCAATACGTTACCTGAATGATCCCATGATACCTGGCCGCCACCGGCTATTATTACGTGTTGAATTTTGAACAAGTCATACCCTGCGCCGATTGTTGTTGCATTTACCAGGTATTGCATTTGTAAATCAAATAAAACAGGATTCAGGTTTAGCTCCTCACTTGATTTTTGCACCCATTCATATCTTGTGTAAAGCGCCAGTTTCTTAAGCTTAATGGTTGCTTCAATTAATGCTGAATTGGATGCATCCTGGTATGCAATTACATTTTGTCCCCAAACAGCGGTAACCGCCAGATATTTATTTGTAGTTATTGAGTAAACATAGGCAGCAGACGCTGTAGTACGGTTTACATTTTCATTGGGAAACAAAGATTCAGGGCTTTTTATGAAACCATGAGATAGCTGCAATGCCCAGTTAGCAGAAGGATTAAATGATAATCTTCCACTCCAGGAATCGAATAAAGGTTTATCAAAATTGTAGCGGTTTTCATCAGGTTCCCTGCCAGTGAAAGATGAGCCTTCAAGTTTAAATCTGCCATACCTTACTCCAAGCGTTGCAACCCCAAAAGTAATATGTGTTGCATCTTCCCAATGGTGTCCGATTGGTGCATCAGGCATAAATTCACCTGATGGACGGTGCATAAACGTAACAGGCCCCAATGCAGGCTCACCCGGATAACCTGCATATAATGATAAGTCAGCTTTCTTAGATAGAGCATAAGCATAGCTAACTGCTAATTCTGAAAACAGATCATGTGGATGTTGTCTATCTACCAGTGGTTTGCCTTGCCACGATTCACCAGTTTGAAACAATAAAGGGTAACCACTTCCACCTGCTATTATCGCATCTGTAGAGAACATTGTATTAAAATGAAATAAACCTTTTTCACCAATTTTTCTTTGCCCCATTATCATTAGCATATCCGGCGCATCCCATTTTTCACCGCCTCTGTTACCAGCATTTGTGATGTCTTGTTTGTTGTAACGTATAAATACTTCACCACCAAACATGAACTCCCATTTATTAGTATGTACCATATACCCATATATCGATGATGCATCAGGGAGCCAGCTTGTTCCTGAGCCATTCCTCGACATTGGTAAGTTTAGCGAGAGCATGTTGTTCATAGGGTTGTTCATGTCCATATTCCCCATATCATTTTTTTTATCTGCGATTGTATCTGCGCCTGCATTAGTTTTATTTTTCATACCGGGCATGTTTTTCATATCCTGGGCAGAAGTAAATTGAGCAAGAGTTAATAATGTAATGACCATATTTATTTTTATTTTCATGTCGTCATTAGTTTAGTTCTTATGCTCAGCATGCTTGCATTTATAGCAACGACAATAGTACTCACCGCCATTAAAGCTGCCCCCACTGCAGGGCTTAATAAAATACCTTGTTTATACAAAACCCCTGCGGCCAATGGCAGCGCCACCACATTGTAAGCTGTTGCCCAAATTAAATTTTGAATCATCTTGCGGTGAGTGGCCTTGCCAAACAGTATCAGACTTACTATATCTTTTGGGTTACTGTTTACTAATACAATTCCTGCGGTTTCTGCTGCAATATCACTACCGCTACCAACCGCTATCCCAATATCTGCTTGTGCCAAAGCGGGTGCATCATTAACACCATCCCCGGTCATTGCTACAAATTCTCCTTTGCCTTGCAATTCTTTTATTTTTTCCAATTTTTGATCGGGTAATACTTCTGCAATAAAACTATCCATCCCTAATGTATCACTTACGCTTTTTGCTACTTTTTTATTATCCCCGGTAAGTAAAACCGACTTGATTTTGTTTTGTTTTAGAGTTTTAATTGCGTCTGCTGATTCCGGCCTTATTTCATCGGACAAAGCAATATATCCTGCCAATTCATTATTGATAATTACAAATACAACCGTTTCTGTGTCATTGGCCTTGAAGTTGTTGGGAACTGCAATTTTATTCTCATTTAAATAGCCTGGGCTAACAACCATTATTTTTTTTTCTTCTACTGTGGCTTGAACCCCTTTGCCTGTGATGGCATTGAAATTATCCGTTGCTGGTATGGCAATAGATAAGTCTTTTGCCTTTTGCAAGATACCCGTTGCAATAGGATGCTCTGATTTCTGCTCTAATGACGATGCCAGGCGGATGATTTCATTTTCACTTAAATCTTTTTTCAGCGATACAATTTTTGAGACTTCAAATTTTCCAACGGTAAGCGTACCGGTCTTATCAAATACAATGGTGGTTATTTTCCTGGCATTTTCAAATGACGTTCTGTTCTTAATAAGCAATCCGTTCTTAGCTGCCAGTGATGTTGATTTTGCCACCACCAACGGTACAGCTAACCCTAAAGCATGAGGGCAACAAATAACAATTACGGTAACCATTCTTGCCATGGCAAAGGCCAAAGGATGCCCGGTTAACAACCAGAATAAAAACGTAGAAATTCCAGCAACCATTGCAATTACAGTTAACCATTTGGCAGCTGTATCGGCCAGCAATTGAGTTTTCGATTTAGCTTTTTGTGCATCATCAACCAACTTTACCACCTGTGAGAGATAGGAATCTTTTGAGGCATGGGATACAGTAACTTTAAATGACCCATTGCCATTAATCGAACCCGCAATAACTTTGTCACCTTTTATTCTTTTTACAGGTTTAGATTCCCCGGTCAACATAGATTCATTCAAATAACTTTCACCATCCAGTATTATTCCATCGGCTGCAACTTTTTCGCCCGGCTTTACAAGAATTACATCCTTTTCCTTTAATGTATCGGTTTTTACATCATGGACTTTATCTCCCATGACCATATGTGCATCTGATGGCATTAACTGAACCAATAACTCTAATTCCTTTGATGCCCCCGCAATGGATTTCATTTCTATCCAATGACCTAAAAGCATTATCAGGATAAGCGTTGCCAGTTCCCAGAAAAAATCCATCCCCTTTAATCCAAACACAATCGCCGAACTATAGACATATGCCACTGTTATAGCAAATCCTATCAAAAACATCATTCCAGGGGTCTTTGTTTTAACCTCGTTAACTAAACCTTTTAAAAATGGCCAGCCACCATATAGGAACACTACAGATGATAACGCAAATAAAATATAGGGAGCGTCGGTAAACTGCCAGTTAACGCCAATAAATTGCTGTATCATTGTTGATAACAACATGATAGGTACAGTAAGTATCAGCACGACATAAAACCGCTTCCTGAAATCGGCTATCATCATTTTGTGATGATTATGACCAGCCATACCCATTGATGGGTTACCGCCATGTTGCATGTTGCTTTAGTTCATTTTTGAATGATCCATATGTTCAGGCTGATTATGGTTGCTACCAGTCATAATAAATGTCGTTTACGATTTTGGATATTTTAGTTTCAGAGAATTTAAATGATTGAATACAGTGTCAGCCATTGAAAAAAAATCGGCATGCTATTAAAGTTTCCCTTACGACAGTTTTGCCCGCAATTTGTTCTGTGAACATTTCTGCATCTTGTACCCCTATGATATCCGAAGACAGCAGGATGAGGCAAGGAGACATCATAATATTCAGCATATCCAATTGATCATTTACAGAATTCTTTATCACTCATAATATCATAACTTATACAATTGCCTTTCGATATTTTTTTATTGAAGCTGTAATCATTCTGTCAGCCCTTTAATAGAAAATGGGAACATGAAATCTATCAATATATTATGGTGTGCTTTTGAAACGTGATCCTTGAATGAGTTCATACTATGATGCATGATTTTCACATAATTCTTATCAAGTTTCTGCAAGATTTTTTCCAATTTGGTCAACTCAATGATCAGTGCTGCTTCCCGGACTGCTTTCACTTTTGATAGCTCGTCATCAAGTTGCTGTATGGTTTGTTCAAAAACTTTGTCCGCTTCCTTATAAAAATCAATCAGAATGGGGTCGGCAGTAAAGGTCTTAATATGAGAAAACTTGATCGCTGCCTTTTTTTCATCATTATCCAGGTTGCCGTCATTATTAGCGGCAAGTAATACTATATATACAGGAAACCTTAACAAAGCATCTTTTTCCTTAGCCGCAAGATCATCAAATTTCATAATTCAAATTTTAAAACAGATTGTTATCAATTTTTTTTCATTACCCGATTTTAAATGCAAAAAGATCTCCATCCGGCATGCCTGAATAATATATGTCAGACAAAAATCTTTTTCTCTTTTAAATAGCTGCAGGTCGTTTGTACTGCCAAATTGTTTTCCAGAATCTTTTTCCGTTCCCGTACTCTTGTTCTCTTATTTGCTCTGAGGTAAAAACGTTTCTGCAAAAACATCAAGAGGAGCGTCTTTCTTTTTTTCGCTGCCCCGGAATGTCATATGGAATTGCAAAATCCAGATGATTATAATGTTCCGGAAAATTCACCAAAGGAAAAGCATGTCCCAAAAATTGTCTATTATACATATGCCACATAGTTGGAGTTTTAAAAGTTAAAAAAATGATCTTCTTTCAATTCCGGGAAATTCTTTAGTGCTGTTTCAATCGCCCTAATATGGTTTCAAGAGACGTTTTTAATTTATCTATAGCGCCGTTTACCGACTGCTCATAAGTATTTGCCAGGTCTGTAACAGCAATGGGCTGCCTGCCTTCAAGACGCGCTTCAATCATACATCTTTTGTCGTTCGGGCCGTCCTTGCCACCATTCTCATCTGAAAAATGTACTTCCAGCCTGGTAATATGTTCGCTAAACCTGCTTAGCTCTTCCGACAGTAAATCTTTTAACTTATCACCAAATGACTCGTGAATATTTAGTTTTTTATCTGCATTTAGTTGAATTGTCATATTATCTATTTTAAATTTTATTTTAATGAAATGAATGATGA
>CAIYVS010000334.1 GCA_903929655.1 uncultured Bacteroidota bacterium
CCACCCCATCCTGCATGATTTATTATTACCTCTTCATGATTTTTATTTAAAATTTTAACAGGCTTTTCTAAAAATGTATGCGTATGGTCACCAATGATCAAATCAATATTTTCGCTTTGCGCTGCCAGTATTTTATCGCTTATTTTTTCATGTTGATACTCATATCCTAAATGTGATAAACAAATTACCATATCACATCGCTCATCTTTCTTTAGGCTGGCTGAAACATTGATGGATACTGGCATTGGCGGCATATATCTTATTTTATTTTTCTCAGCAAAAGGTATATTGCCCGGTTCAATTCCCAAGCCAAAGACACCTATTTTTAATCCTGCTTTTTCCTGAACAATATAGGGTTTTATTTTTCCTTCTAACACAGTTCCTCCGAAATCATAATTGACAAGTACAAAAGGATAATTTGCTTCGCTGATTCTCAATGCAAGTGTTTCCAATCCTACTGCAAAATCATGCTCACCTAATTTGCAGCATCGTAATTCAAACTGCACATATTTTTTATTTCCTCTTTGCCTTTATTTTTTTCAAAAGCACATGAAGATTGTAAAAAATCTCCCGCGTCAAATAATAGTACATGTTCCTGTTCGTTCCTTATTTTTTCTATTGCAGAACGAAGCATTTTGATACCGCCAAGTCCTTCAAATTTCCCGCTCCCCGTGGAAAATTTTTCCAACCTTCCGTGCAGGTCATTTGTATGTAAGATGCTCACTTGTGTTTGTGTACTTGAAGCAAAACTTTCAGTAGGAAAATCTCCCAAAAGAAATAGCCCCGAACCAATGGCCATTTTCCTGATAAATGATCTCCTGTCTGCCATATCTGAAAATATGCTGAACGATAAAATAAGGATTGTCGTAAAATCAAGAGGATATACGATAAAAGGGGACGCTTGTCTTTAATGCAGCATATGCATCATTTTTATTTCCTAAACTGCAAGCCAACAAAAAAGCCTGTCCTAAACAGACAGGCTATAATTGAAATTCTTTTATTTCTTATTTTTCACATTTGCACATTAAGCACATTAAATCGCCCTGTTAATATCAAAAGCTTCCAGCTCGTTTGCAACAGCCGTAAGGAAACTGGCCCCTAATGATCCATCCACTATCCTGTGGTCATAGCTCAGCGACAGATACATCATATGACGAACAGCTATTACATCCCCTTCTGCTGTTTCCAGCACCACAGGGCGTTTTTTAATGCTGCCCACAGCCAGTATGGCAACTTGCGGCTGATTGATGATCGGCGTGCCCATCAGGCTCCCGAAAGTGCCTACATTGGTCAGCGTAAAGGTGCCTCCCTGCGTATCATCCACTTTCAGCTTATTGGCCCTTGCAGCGCCAGCCAGGGCATTTACTTCTTTACTAAGCCCCAGTAAATTCCTGGTATCGGCATTTTTTATTACAGGCACTATCAGGTTGCCACTTGGCAAAGCCGTAGCCATACCTATATTGATATCTTTTTTCACAATGATCCTTTCCCCATCCACACTGCAATTGATCATCGGGAACCTGCGGATGCATTTCGTAATGGCTTCGATAAATATCGGGGTATAGGTGATCTTCTCCCCATACTTGCGTTCAAACTGGTCCTTGTTCTTTTCTCTCCAGCGTACAATATTGGTCACATCTGCCTCAGTAAAACTGGTTACATGCGGGGCTGTTGCCTTGCTGCGCACCATATGCTCTGCTATCAGCTTGCGCATACGGTCCATTTCTATTATCTCCACATTCCCGCCGCTGCTTTGTGCAGGCTGCGGCGCGGCTTGCACAACAGGCTGGGGCGCAGGTTTTGCCACTACAGGTTCAGGAGCAATAATGGTCTCTTCTATTACACGTATCTCAGGCTCTATTGCCAGCTCCACAATTTCTGCAGGCTGCGGGGCAGCTACAGTATGTGTATTCGCACCGCTATGGCGGTTCTCCACATAGTTCAGGATATCCTTCTTGGTCACCCTGCCTTCATTACCTGTACCCGGTATATGTTCCAGTTCACTCATGCTGATGCCCTCCTTACTGGCTATATTCAGCACCAGGGGAGAATAAAAACGATTCGCATCTTGTGCAGCGTTCATGCTGGGGGCACTTGCTGCCACCACAACAGGCTGTGGGGCCGCAGCAGCAGGTTTGTATACCTCCGCCACATGATGTGGGGCAGCATGATGCACAGGCTTGGCTGCATGAGCAGCCTCAACTGCGCCAGTCTCCACCCTTGCTATAACCGTGCCCACTGGCACCACATCATTTTCTTTAAATAATATTTCGGTAATGGTACCCGCTGTGGTAGAAGGCACCTCGCTATCCACTTTATCAGTGGCAATCTCAAGCACGGTCTCGTCCATTTTCACAGTATCTCCCGGCCTTTTATGCCATTTCAATACAGTAGCTTCCATTATGCTTTCACCCATCTTGGGCATTACCAGATCAACAATTGCCATAAATAAATTTTATAATGTTTTATGTGATACTACGCAAAAGTAATTAATTGACTTGCAAATCTGCAATTAGCCTTAAATTACTTATTTGAAGATTTTATTTAAAATATTTGTTCAAACAAATTTCTCGATAAAGCTTTGATCATAATTTATAATGGTGGCTTAAAATTGCAAGATTCATCATCAA
>CAIYVS010000335.1 GCA_903929655.1 uncultured Bacteroidota bacterium
AGGCGAATATCATGATAATGCCTGCAATGAATATTAATGAGAAGTATTGCATAAAAAATGTTTGTTTAAATAATAAACGAATTTTTTGAAGCAGTGGTTTTCTCTGTCTCATTTTATTTATTGTCAGGTTCAAATTCCAGTACTTCTGAGTTCATGCAAAAACGCTTATAAGTGGGTGCCGGGCCATCATCGAATATATGTCCGAGGTGTGAATTGCAACGTCCGCATTCTACTTCTATACGGTTCATGCCATAAGAGTTGTCCGGTATGTAGATAACACTTTTAGGGTTGATGGTTTTGTAGAAACTGGGCCAGCCACAAGTGCTTGCAAACTTAGCATCGGAGCGAAACAAGGGGTTGCCGCAAACTGCGCAGTAGTAAGTGCCTTTACCTGTATAGTTCCAGTATTTACCACTAAAGGCGTGTTCCGTGCCTTTGCGCCTGGCAATATCATATACATCAGCCGGCAATATTTTTTTCCATTCGGCATCGCTTATCTGCAAATGTGTGGTATCTGTACGCGAGTAGTAAGGATTGTTCTTGTGACCTGTATCCATAGCATCATTTTTGGGGCTGTTAGCGCAGCGGGCGAATAACAGCATTAAACAAAAAGAAAATAACAAGTTTAAGTTACGCATAAAATGTTTTGTCTTGTCTATAAACGTATAGGGGATGCTTATCAGATTCCGAAAAAAACAGCTTTCACAAAAGTTTATAAAATTAAAGGATAAAAAGAGAATATATCAATAATTTGTTATCTTTGAAGAATGTTGCACTTGCATCGTATAATATAGAGGACATTCATTTTAGTTTAAGATCGGGATAAGTATGTAAATAATGGCGGGCCTCCTCCTATTATAAGACAGTGCGATCAGGTATGTTTTAATAAACTAGTTTTATAAAACCTATACATGATGGAGAGCAAAATATTAAAGTATTTCAAGGTTAGTATTGGTGATTATCCCGTGTATATAGAAGTACGGGAAGTTTGTCCTAAGCACTATTTGTGTTTTTTTTCCACGGTTTATAATGATGATGAGTTTTTTATTGAAGACAAGTATGGCACTTTTGGTTTTAAAGTGATAGAATTGGAGCGTGGGACAAAATACCATGTCCAGGGCAAATTAACGGTTCAATTAGCTGATATTATGTGGGGGCAAATACGTAACAGATTAAGTAAGCCCGACAATGAAATTAATTTTTATTCGAATTCAATAGACACGATGGCAATAGCTAACTTTAAGCTATGAGACAAGCCATATTTGTTGCAGCAACATTTTTTTTTCTGAGTTGCAGTAGTCCTGAAAATGCAAAACAGGTAGTGATGCAATATGAAATTGACAGTTTGCAGAAGGTGCTACAGAATGTAAAACCCGGGCTGGGGGAACTGATGTTATCCATACAGATACACCATGCCAAGCTTTGGTTTGCCGGCAAGAACAGGAACTGGAAACTGGCGAATTTTGAGGTAGATGAAATAAAAGAACAAATTGAAAAGGCTATGGCGATAGAAACGGAACGGCCTGAGATAAAATCTTTGCCGATGATAAACGGGCCCCTGGACAGTGTAAGCAATACTATATTAAAGGGTGACAGTACACGATTTATATCTGCTTACAATTTATTGACCAATACCTGCAATAATTGCCACAAGGCTGTGAATTTTGAATTCAATGAAGTGCAAATACCGGATAGTGCACCTTTTTCGAACCAAGTGTTTGATAACAGAAATAAATAACACAGGCATTGGCATAATATTAATACTTTTGTTTTTTCAGTAATCTAAACATGATCCAAGGTCTTCCATCCTATATCAGCATTGTATTTATACTGACTACTTTAGTTACTGTATTTTTATTCTTCCTGGCTTCAGGCAGATCTGTTGCAGGTCTGGTGCTGATATTAGCCTGGTTATTGGTGCAAAGTATTGTGAGCCTTAATGGGTTTTATACAATAACTAATAGCTTCCCTCCCCGTTTTGTTTTATTGGGAGCCCCTGCTGTGCTATTTGTACTGATCTTATTTATCAGTAAAAAGGGAAGAAGATATATAGATAGTATGGACGTAAAAAAACTTACTTACCTGCAAACAATCAGGATACCGGTGGAGTTGGTTTTGTTTTGGTTATTTGTAGCAGGCTATGTGCCGCAATTAATGACGTTTGAAGGGAGGAATTTTGATATACTGACGGGCATTACAGCCCCTTTCGTTGCTTTCTACGCTTTCCGAAAACAACAGCCTGATAAGAAACTTCTTTTGGTATGGAATATTATTTGCCTGGCTTTGCTGGTAAATATTGTAGTAAATGCGGTATTGTCTGCTCCTTTCACCTTTCAGCGTTTTGCATTTGATCATCCCAATACGGCAATACTGTATTTCCCTTTTACCTGGCTACCCTGCTGTATAGTACCAATCGTTTTATTTTCTCATCTTGCCTCCATACGGCAGCTGCTTAAACGATAGTATCTATATTGTTATAAAAAATGGTATGATTAATAAGGTGATGAGGAAAATTGCAACGATCACCATGAGTATTTTACCCTTCATATGCTTTTGATTTTACTAATGCAAACCTATGATGAATAATTGGTCTGTGGTACCGTTTTTTCACGGTATTTTTAAAATGCAGAGTTTACACTGAAAATCAGCTATTTATGAGGATATGTGGATGTAAAACTATAAAAAAGTGGCAGCATCTATTTCAATTCGGAGAAGGCGGGTATTTTTTCTTCGCTTCTCGTTATCCTGATATTATTAGCTACTTCCTTCTTTTTAAAAGAATATTTTCTAAGCCTGTTTATCAGGTCAGGCACCAGGAAATAGAGTTTAACTAATACCAGGAGTACCATGTTCAGCAATATGCGGAGAAACGCTGTTCCGATTGATCCTGATCTGTTGGATTTTTTTTGAAGCTTGTTGCTCATTAATGCAAAGGTTAGTAACAGAAACATTTTTGTGTTCCTGGAAGGGTATCCTTAACGCTGCATTAGTCAGCGTTTAACCAAACATTAAGAATGGTCAATAAAAGCTAATAAGAGAATTTATTTTTTAATTAGCAGGGGTATGTTTTTGGTTTCAGTCCCTACGGTGATATGCAGCAGGTAAATACCATTTGGCAGATATACATCGACTTGTTGATTCAATTCGCCAGCGGGACTTGAAACTTCAGTGCTATACATTAACTGGCCCAATGTATTTACAAGTGTGATGTGGGCTTTTTCTGCATTTACATTTCCTCTTATAGTAAAAGTTCCTGTATTGGGATTTGGATATACCTGCAGACTATTGGCACTAATACTGGCGCTTTCAATGCCAGTTGTTAAACCGCTGCAAACTACGGCAGGTATGGTGCATGGCACTGTGCTGTTCACCACTATACAAACGGTATCATTGATACTGAGGTTAGAAGTAGTAAATGTTGTGTAAACAGCTCCCGAAACAGGAACGCCATTTTTCTCCCATTGATAACTGAGATTTGCGCCTCCATTTGGTACGTGTGCCGTATAAGTGACGTATGCTCCGGGAGTATATGCTGCAGGGTATATGCTTACGGTAACTATGGGAGCAGGGACAGAACCTATATGCATTTTTATTGCATTGCTTGTGGCTGTGTTCAATGCCTGGCAGGGAGCATTGCTGACAAGATAACAAGTAACAATGTCGCCGCTGTTAAGAGAGGATGTGGTGTATGTGGAAGCTGTAGCTCCTGTAACATCAGTGCCGTTTACTTTCCATTGGTAAGTTGGGTTGGCACCAATGCTAAGGCTTGCTGTGAAAGTGAGTGTAGTGCCGGTGCATACGGTATCATTCGGGTTGACGCTTATTGTAGCAATGGGTTGCCCGAGTACAGGATTAACCAGCACGGTGGTGTTTGCCTGGCTGCTACAGCCATTTAATGATGCTGTAACTGTATAAGTGCCGGAACGGGTAGTCTGAGCATTGAGGATTTGAGAATTTTGGGATGATGAACTATAGCTGCCGGGCCCGGACCATGTATATGTTACCCCAGTGGTATTATCGCTGGCATTTAATTTCAGGGTATCGCCTGCGCAAATTGGGCCGTTATTGCCTGCGGTTGGTGTGGCCGGGTTTGTAATAACATTTACCTGGGTACTATCTTTTGATGAACATCCTGTTCTTGTTACTGTAACAATGTAATTGCCGGCATTTGCCAGTGCAACACTGCCTATCACGGGGTTCTGACTTACAGAAGAAAAACCATTGGGGCCTGACCAACTATATGTTACGCCGCTGGTGCTTGTGGACGAAATGAGATTGAGATTGCTACCCACACAAACGGGGCTATTGCTGCCAACACTAGGTGTAGCGGGTGTCTGGTTTATGAGCGTATGCAAAGTATCATGTACAATGCAGCCGTTTTTGGATAGCGCCAGGTAGTAGTCTCCGCTGTTTGCCAGGGTGGTGTTGGCGATAGAAAAATTGGAGGTTAAAGAGCTAAAACTATTGGGGCCTGTCCAGCTGAATGTGGTGCCAGAGGAAGCGGCTGAATTTACATTTAAACTATTTCCTGAACATACGGGGCTGTTGCTGCTGAAAGATATAGAATCGGGGCCCTGGATTATACTTACATGCATAGTATCTGCACTGTGGCAGCCATTAAGTGTAACTTTTACGATATAGTAACCGGAATCTGCCATGATCGCGGGGTTGATAATCGGGTTTTGAGTTGTAACAGAAAAACCGTTGGGGCCTGTCCACTGATAAGTGACGCCGGGAGTGGTACTGTTTGAAGTCAGGTTTAAACTTGTATTAGTACAAACCGGGCTGTTGCTGCCCATAGTGGGTGTAGCGGGAACAATGTTGACAACTGCAATAACAGAAGCGTACACACTGCAAGCATTTAAGGAAACAGTGAGGTTATAGGTTCCGCTATTTGACGTACCGGAATTAGGTATTGTTATATTTTGAGAAGTACTGCTATAAGAGTTAGGCCCTGTCCAGCTATAGCTAACCCCACTTGTTGTGCTGTTGGATGTGATCTTCAGTGTGTCGCCGGCACAAATAGGACTGTTGTTGGTAGTGGTAGGTATGGCAGGCAGTGGTTTTACAGTAACATGGGTAGTATCTGCAGATTTGCATCCGTTCAATATTGCCTTTACGATATAGTATCCCGAATCAGCCAATACCACAGGGTTGATGACCGGGTTTTGGATGGTTGTTGAAAAACCATTAGGGCCTGTCCATTGATAAGTGACACCGGGTGTTGAGCTGCTTGCAGACAGATTCAGGCTTGCGCCGACACAAAGCGGGCTGTTACTACTCATTGTGGGTGCGGCAGGTATGGCATTGATGCTGACATGAACTGTGTCGTACCTGTTACAGCCGTTGAGGGCAAGCGTGAGATAATAGTTTCCTGAGTCTGAAAAGCCGACGTTGTATTTTGTGATATTTTGATTTGTGGAACTAAAAGAGCCTGGCCCTGTCCAGCTATAAGTTACATTGCTACTGGTGCTGTAGGATGTGATCTCTAATGAATCTCCCAGGCATAAAGGGCCGTTGTTGGTAATTGCAGGTGCGGCAGCAAGCGGTTTTACACTAACATGGATGGTATCTGCTGCCTTGCATCCATTTAATATGGCTTTTACAATATAGTTCCCGGAATCAACGGGAAGAACAGGATTGATACCTGGGTTTTGAGTAGTAGTGGAAAAACCATTGGGTCCTGTCCATTGGTATGTAACCCCGGAAGTGCTGCTGCTTGCGGAGAGGTTTAAAGCTGCACCTGGGCAGAGCGGGCTATTGCTGCTTGCAGTGGGTGCCGCAGGCAGAGGTTTTGCGCTTACATGTGTGGTATTGGTGCTGTGGCAGCCATTTTTTGTAGCAGTAATAATATATTCCCCGGTATCTGCTGCTAAAAAAGGCTGGATAGAAGGGTTTTGTGTGTTGGAGGTATAGCTATTAGGGCCTGTCCAATGATAGGTAGCAGCGCTTATTGTATTTACTGTGAGGTGCAGGGTATCGCCGAGGCAAATGGGGCTATTAGACGATGGTGTGAGTGCGGGCAGCGAATTTACAGTAATGGTTACCGTAGATGTGGATGAGTAATTACATGTGCCGGTTTCTGAAGCCGTTACTGTATAAGTTCCGGCAGCAGCGGCGGATGCGCTGTTAATAACAGGATTTTGCAAGGATGATGTGAAGCCGTTAGGTCCTGTCCAGCTATAAGAAACTGAAGGAGAGAGATTGGTGGCATCTGCAAAAAGAAACAATGAATCTCCGGCACATATGGTGTCATGGTTTGCAGAAGCTGAGATAGGGCCGGGACAATTATTGGTAAAATAAAAGTCGAAAATAGAACCTCCGTAATTAGGTAAGGCGTGGGTAATTTCAAAAGAATCTATTCCTGCGCCGCCGGGGCTGATATCTATTATTCCACCAGCGCCATTTATATTATTAGCAGTAATGGTGAGGTTTCCACCTGAAATAACGAAAGAATTGGGATTGCTGCAGCTGCCGGCAAATGCGGATATTGTTGTTGTGGAGTAATTGTAAGAAGATCCGTTAATAAGAGCAGACATTACTTCTCCTGTATTGCCGGCTGTCATGTGCATTCTTAAGGCGCTTACGGGGGTAGAAAAAACAAATTTATAGGCAGAATAAGTTGTCAATCCATTACCTATCCAATAAGGTCCGGCAGAACCGCAGTAAGGCAGAGAGGTACCTGCCCCTGCAATAGCAGTTACGGTAACCGTAACGCCATTTAGCACCTGGCTGCTGTTTACAGCAGTTACCTGGTAGTAAGTTTGTGCGCCAGCAATATTTGTCAGGCAAAAAAGAAGGGCAATGGTAAAGAGGATCTTATGAAACATGAACTGACAAATCTAAATTTATATTATTCTTATATTAAAGATTGCAAATGTACTGATTTTCAGGCATATAAGGCATTGTTGCTTTGGGTAATCTCTTATGTAAGTGACATAACGCATCATTTGACACAATATTTCATTTTTGTTCTTTTGATGGTCAATCGCGCTGCAAATAAAGACGATAATTTTTGCCATGGGGAGAAGGAACCATTATCTTTTATTTAAATTTTTATACCAAACGAGATGTGATACCAATTAAACATCAAAATCAGGCACGATATTATATTCAGCCCTTTCAGGGTTGTTATCCTGGAATATTATTCATCCATGGGCTTCACCCACGGATATTCATATTGAAGCCCTTCAGGCTTATCCAACAATATGCCTATTTTTGATGTTCAATTGGTATGAAGCATGAGGCGCGTCATTTTAAACTAATCAGACATCTAAATATGTAGTAACATTTCGGCTAAAGCCACCCCTAATTTTATATCTTATACCCCGCCCTGAAGGGCAGGGCTATTAAAAAAATGCCTTATTTAACTATCTTATATGTATTAAGCAATCAGGGATAAAAATGTCCTTAATCGTCCTTTCTGAATTTTGGCAGACTTAAATTATAATACACTGCGACTATCCTTATGCCGAATATAAGTGTGATAGGAATGAATATGCACAAATTTCTTTCCACGCCAAAATGGTCCAGCAGCAAATAAACCATGGCTCCGATCAAACAGGCTGTGGCATAAATTTCTTTCCTGAATATTACGGGTATCTCATTCGTCAATACATCACGCATCACGCCGCCCATAACTGCCGAGAACATGCCCATGATGGCTGCAATAACAGGGCTTATATCATGCTGCAGCGCTTTTTCTGTACCAATGATGGTGAACATGGCTATGCCGAGGGAATCAAACAAAAAGAAGGTCTTCCGCAATTTTAGCAGCCTGTTGAAAAAAATGCTGCTGAGTGCAATGCCAATGATGATAGCATAAATGAAATTGGGATCTTTGACCCAGGCAAGCGGGTAGATACCCAGCAAGATATCGCGTATGCTACCGCCGCCAATAGAGGTAATGAAGCCAATAAAGGTGACGCCAAACCAATAGGGTTTGGATTTTTGATTTGCTACCAGGGCGCCCGATATAGCAAAAAAGCCAGTGCCCAGCAGTTCTAAAATATACTGTAGCGACATTTGTATAAAAAATGGTTTGAATAATAATAAGCAAATTCTATAACAAACTCCAGGTTTTTGGAATTATTTCCCCTGTATCAAAAGCAAAATATCCATCGGCTATCAGGGCAGCTTTTTTACCTTTCTTTTTCCAAACGGATATTTCTATCTCAATGCTATGGCTGTCAATTACTATTGATTTGGACTGTAGTTCCACTACATCGGACAAATGAGCCTTTGCCAGGAAATTGAGATGGTACTGGGATGATATGATCTTCTCATAATCGAGTGTGCCCATATTACTTACAATGATCTTATCGTTTAAGGATGTGATCTCTATGAGCAAGGTGCATATGGCCAGTTGCCCGTTGTCGTCCAGTTTATCCCTGCCCACTGTGAAGCGGTGTTTCAGTATCTTGGTTTTCTCTGTATTTTCTGTTAAGTTCATAAAAGTTCGTTTTGTCAGATAAAATAATTGTCTTCTTCCTGTTCTTCCAGTCTTTTCTGCAGGGTGTCTATTATGTTCCGGCCTCGGGCCTGTAATGTTTTCAGGAGTGTATATATCCTGTTCCTGATTTTTCTTATGGTTCTCATTTGTTTTTGCTTTTTATATTTTTTATTAGAATGATCTTATGCAAAAAGCCCTTTGAGATCAGGTCTCAAAGGGCTTTGTATGAATGGGACATGCTTATGTCAACATCGTGCCTTTGAGCTGATCGCGGGTTTGCAACAGCACATATGATGTGTGTAATGCTTAGAATATGTTGTCTTTTGTGTCATGTATAAAAATTAAAAAACCCTTCGATGTTTAGACCGAAGGGCTGAATGTTTTAGTATATTAATAACAAGTCATCAGGCCAGCGGTAACGGCGGTGCATATAACAACATGTATGTTTAATAGTTCTTTTCACTGGCGCAAAAATAAGGGCTGTGGAATTTATGAGCAAATTTATTTTTTAAAAGAGACAGATATGGTAACTGAAACTGCGTATTACTGTTTTATTATTTTCCTTATTTCCATACTGCCATCTTTGTTTGCTATCTGCAGGAAATAGATGCCGTTTGTAAAATTCCTGGTATCTATAATGGCTTTCTTATTAGTCATTAACCCGCTATAAAGCTGTTGGCCAATCATATTGCATAGTTTGAGTGCAGAGCCTTGCTCTGCACCCTCGATTGTTAGTTCGTTGCTTACAGGGTTGGGGTAGACTTTAAAATTTGTGTTTGCATTTTGCAAATTTTCTGTACTGGCCGGTCTAAAAGCAGTAATTGTCTTGCAATAATGTGAGCGGTGTGCTTCGTTCCCCTGATCGCAAACTAGGGTTATATCATAAGTGCCTGGCGCAAATGTGTAAGTTACATTGGGCGTATATGTAACTTGGGCGCTTTGTGACATGCTATAGCTGGTAAAACTATATACTATTTGAGTGAAAGCACATGAGGTAACGACGCAAAACGTATCGCCTGAAACTGTAGAATTCCAGAAAGTATTTAAGCTGGTCTTTGGAATGTTATTTTGCGTACCTGCAAGATCGTTGAGACCGTTCGCAATAAAAGGCGTATTGAGAATGTTGGTGTTGGTACCATTATTAAAACTCAGGTGCGCTAAATATTCTCCACCCAATCCGCCATAAAAGGCCAATGCATAAAAACTATCGCAGCTTTCAATAATTGTAATTCCCCTTAAGAGTTTATAAGTGCCACCCAAGGTGCCCACAAATGTGGCCATAGGGTTATTATTCTGGAGACTGGCCCCGAAATCATAACGGGAAAGCCCGTTACCATTAACACCGTTACCATAATTATTTACAAGCATGCTCCAAGTGCCTGCAGCTTTGTCATAGTCAAGTGCGAAATAAGCAGGGTTTGTAAATGCGGCAGGAGACCCCACAGGTAACTGGGTCATAGTTGGCGCAAGCGTAGTGATATCATTTCCGAAATCAAGCCTGGTTATATTGTTTACAGCACCGCCATCATTACCTAAAAAACCAAGCCAGCCACCATTATACCTGATCATGGATATTTGCATGCCTTTGGTAACGCCAGCTATTGTCATCGTATCTGCTGTTGGTGAACTGTTAGACAACGAATTGCCGAAACTGACTCTTATGAGACGTTTGTAATTTGAAATAAAGGCATACCATAAACCCGTTGTGTCTCTTACAATATCGGCCCACATAGCACCCCCATTTGTTATCATACTGTTGACAGTTCCCATCGTATCAATAGATGACGGACTGGTATTGAGGGGATTTGACCCTAAATTAACACGTAAAAACGTGCCGCCATTTACAGTAAAACCATACCAATTGTTGCTAACTGGGTCAAATTTAACAAGATAGCATACAGAGCCGTTAAATTGACCGCCTTGCAATTGAGCCATAGTTCCTCGCAAGGTATCGCCTATATCTACCGCAACAGTATCCCATACATAAGACTGCGAGGAATCATCTGTGCTAAAGGTGATAGGAGTGTTGGCGGTAACCGTGGTGCTTCCTATGATACCTATTTGTCCGAACGCTAAATTGCTATAAAAAACAAGTATAATAAATAAAAGTTGTTTCATAAAGTAGTATTTAAAACCATGATGTAAGAGAAACTTACCGAGCTAAAGAGGCGAAATACCAATCTAATATACTCAATAAAGACGTTATAACATATGAATTGATTGGGTTCATTCATTTTTTTTCGTTTTTGCACGCCTTAAAAGCAGAGAGACTTCATGAAATGAAGGAATGAAGCAACGGTGGTATTGCATTAAGACAGGAAGAAAGAAAATTCAGAGCCAAGCATGGGAGTCGAACCCACGACCTACAATTTACGAAACTGTTGCTCTACCAGCTGAGCTAGCTTGGCTTATTGCATTTCAGCATTTGCTAATCTGCATTTTCATACAATTTTCATACAAAACCCATTGGTTAAGAATAATTATGTTTACTAAAAGTACATAATTCCTGTGTCTAAAATACCTTGACTACCTTGATTGCCTTGACTAAGTCCTTGGAAAGGCTGAATAGCAAATAATTAAAATATTGTTTATATTTACTTATCAATTCATCCTCCCTTATGAAAAATCTACTTATCGTTTTCTTGCTCCTTAATTCAACATTCTGTAAGGCTGATCACTGGACAAAGAAATCAAATTTTCCGGGTGGTCCAAGAAATGATGCTTATGGATTTTCTATTGGAAATAAAGGATATGTAGGTGGAGGGATTGACACATTGGGTAATATTAAACCAGATTTTTGGGAATACGACCCATATACAGACGCATGGATTCAAAAAACAAATACTCCTTTTCAAGCGACTAGTGGGGGGACTTTTACTATAGGTAACAAAGCTTATTATTGTTTTCTAGACCCCATTTATTCTGTAAACGACCTTTGGGAATATGACCCTATAAATGATAGTTGGATTCAAAAAGCTAATTTCCCTGGGAGTTTAAGATTTAGCCTTGTAGCTTTCGTAATTGGAAGCATAGCTTATGCTGGTGCAGGTTATAACGGTGGTTCTTATCTAAGTGATTTTTATTCCTATGACACAAGTACAAATTCTTGGGTAGGCATATCTAACCTTCCTAATATTTCGGGACCTGCAAGTGCCTTTACAGTCAATTATAAAGCATATGTAACTGGAACTTGGGACTCTTCACAATTTTTAGCGTCTCCACATGTGTTTGAGTATAACCCTTTATCAAATTCTTGGTCACAAAAGACAAATTTTCCTGACACACCCAGGACCGACGCAACTGCTCTTTCGATAAGTAATACAGGATATTTTGGAATTGGTGATCCAGGCTCTGGCGGGCATTTCAAAGACTGGTGGCAATATAATCCATTGAGTGATTCCTGGATAAAGAAAGCTTCAATACCCTGTACATTCGGGAAGGATGAAAATGCTTCGTTTGAACTAAATAATAAGGGGTATATATGCTTCGGATCAGATGTGCATCTTAATTCTGAGCTCTGGGAATATACTCCTGATTCAACTTCAGATGTTCAGGAAATAAACAATCGAATTGTATCGGTGCAGGTTTTTCCTAATCCATTTTTAACTACTACTACAATAACATTTAGTAAAGAGCTAGATAATGCAGAGATGATACTATCAGATATTTACGGTAAAAAAATTGCAGCATATAAAAACATTAGTGGCGCAGAGTGTTTATTGCATAGAAACAACCTTTCTTCGGGAATATATTTTTACTGCATTAAAGAGAATGGGTTAATAGTTGCGAAGAATAAAATAGTGGTCCAATAATTACTCTTATTCAGTCGAAGTAAAGGCAGTCAAGCTACTCAAGGTATTATATACAGGGGTAGTCCGTTTTGCCAATACCATCACGCAAAGACATTAAATGATTTTATACTCTATCCCAAGGATGAACTGAACGATGCAAAAATCGTTTATTGGCTGAGCGGAAAGAGTTAATGTGGTAACTTCTTGGTATCTACCTGTCAACTATTACCTTCTTAGTGATAGTTGCTTCCCCCTCCACCATTATTTTGCACACATACATCCCTGGTGCCCATGAAGAAGTATTAACCACAGTATGCTCTTCTTTTAATGATGTGTTATAAACTAATTGCCCTGTGATATTGTATAGTTCTGCTTTTGTGTTTTGTGGTGGGAGATTAGAATAGCTTATTGTGAATTGGTTTTGGGCGGGATTGGGGTAGATGTTGATAGGAAAAT
>CAIYVS010000336.1 GCA_903929655.1 uncultured Bacteroidota bacterium
CGTTTCTGTACATCGGCAAGGTAATCCGGATTGTTTGGGCCTTTATTGCTCCCACCTGAGCCTGCTGCATTATAATCTACAGCAGATGGCCTCGACCAAAAATACTTATCATCAGTAAATTTCTGTGCGATGTTTGTATAATATGTTTTGCCATTAACATTTACTACAAAGCCCTCTCCTCTGTTTGGTGCCATTTGCGCTATGCTCCACACAATAATGGTATAGATGCCCGAAAAAGCCACCAGGCAAACAAGTGTTAATAATAATGATGACAATAATTCTTTTTTCATTTTTTTACAATCTTTTTATTATTACATAAATAATCCAACAAGTAAATCAATCAGCTTAATCCCTATAAATGGCAGTATGATGCCTCCAAGCCCGTATATAAACAGGTTCCTGCGAAGTAAAGCGCTTGCACCGATTGGTCTGTAAGCAACTCCTTTTAATGCCAATGGTATCAGCAATGGGATAATGATCGCATTGAATATCACTGCAGATAATATCGCGCTTTCAGGACTTTTCAGGCCCATGATATTCAAACCCTGCAATGTAGGAATGGATATAATGAACAGCGCAGGAACGATAGCAAAATATTTTGCTACATCATTAGCAATTGAGAAAGTGGTTAAAGTACCCCTTGTCATGAGCAGTTGCTTACCTATCTCCACTATTTCTATCAGTTTAGTAGGATCATTGTCCAGGTCCACCATGTTTCCTGCTTCTTTAGCTGCCTGTGTACCGCTATTCATTGCGACGCCTACGTCAGCCTGTGCCAGAGCTGGGGCATCATTAGTTCCATCTCCCATCATCGCTACCAGTTTACCCAATGCCTGCTCTCTGCGTATATAATTCATTTTATCCTCGGGTTTGGCTTCGGCTATATAATCATCCACACCTGCCTTCTCGGCTATGAACTTCGCAGTAAGGGGATTATCGCCGGTTACCATCACTGTCTTTACGCCCATCTTCCGAAGCCGGTCAAAACGTTCCTGTATGCCTGGTTTGATGATATCCTGCAATTCTATTACCCCAAGCACTTTATTGTTTTCGATAACCACCAGGGGCGTGCCTCCGTTTTGAGCTATTTGGCTTACTTGTGCCCCTGTTTCTGCAGGGAAAGTATTTCCTGCATCTGTTACCATTTTTTTTATTGCATCATAAGCACCCTTCCTTATCTTTTTCCCATTTGCCAGGTCAACGCCGCTGGAACGGGTTTCTGCACTGAAGTTTATTTTATGCAATATCTCCGGTACAATGAAAGTATTATAATCTAAATTGCTTTGTTTCCCCAACTCAACAATTGATTTGCCTTCAGGGGTTTCATCAGCCAGGGAACTGAGTATAGAAGCTTGCACCATTTCTTCTATAGCAATATTTGGGGCGGGGTAGAAGTTTGTTGCCTTACGGTTACCTATGGTAATTGTGCCTGTTTTATCAAGCAGCAAGGTATCCACATCGCCTGCAGTTTCCACTGCTTTGCCAGACTTTGCTATCACATTAGCTCGCAGTGCCCTGTCCATACCTGCAATACCTATTGCGCTTAACAAGCCGCCTATCGTAGTTGGTATCAGGCAAACAAAAAGAGAAATGAAAGCTGCAATAGTTATTGGTGTTTGTGCATAATCCCCGAATGGTTTCAGCGTAACACACACTATAATAAATATGAGTGTGAATGCCGCCAGTAATATGGTAAGTGCTATTTCGTTTGGTGTTTTCTGCCTGCTGGCTCCTTCTACAAGGGCAATCATTTTATCAAGGAAGCTTTCACCCGGCTCAGTAGTAACTTTTACCTTTATTTTATCAGACAGCACTTTGGTGCCACCTGTAACAGATGATTTATCACCACCTGATTCACGAATTACTGGTGCTGATTCACCTGTTATAGCTGATTCATCAATTGTCGCAATACCTTCTATGATCTCTCCATCTGTTGGTATAATATCACCTGTTTCACAGATAAAAACATCGCCCTTAACCAGTTGGGAGGATGGTACGATCTTTATTTCGTTCACAAAAATATCACCAAGTATTTCGATTTTTTTTGCAGGTGTGTCTTTTCTTGTTTTGCGTAATGAAGCTGCCTGTGCCTTTCCCCTTGCCTCTGCTATTGCCTCTGCAAAGTTGGCGAAAAGCAAGGTGAAAAAAAGCACCAGGAATATGCTGAAATTATACGAAAATGAGCCCTGGTCTGTTTTGGATGTAAGCGTCCATATGCAAACTGCAAGCATAATTGCCGTACCTATTTCCACGGTAAACATTACCGGGTTACGGAACATAACGCGAGGATTCAATTTTATAATAGATTGCCCTATGGCTTCTTTAACCAGCGAAGGCTCAAATAATCTTTGTTGTCTTCTATGTACTGACATGATCTTTTCTTTTTTTATTTCATACTAAAAAACTCTGCAATAGGTCCTAATGCCAGTGCGGGGAAGAATGCCAGCGCAGCAATGATCACCTTTACTGCAAACACCAATATTCCAAAAGTGCCTGTATCCGTTTTGAGCGTCCCGCTGCTTTCCGGGATGAATTTCTTTCCTGCCATTAATCCTGCTATTGCAATCGGGCCAATAATGGGCAGGAAACGTGAAAAAAGCAAAACTATCCCCGCAGTAATATTCCAGAAAGGGTTATTGTCTGCCAGGCCTTCAAAACCGCTTCCATTATTGGCAGAGCTAGAGGTATATTGATATAACATTTCTGAGAACCCGTGATAAGATGGATTGTTTAGCCAGCCGCTTGCATTGTGTTTTCCGGCAGCATCTGCAAACCACCAGCCCATATTGGCATCATGGGCAGTAAGGTGACTGGCAACAGCAGTAAAAGCCAATATTAAAAATGGGTGAAGCAAGGCCACTATCATCGCAATCTTCATCTCCCGTGCTTCTATCTTCTTACCCATAAACTCGGGCGTACGGCCTACCATTAATCCGCCCATGAATACAGCAAGTATCACGTAGATAAAGAAGTTGAGGAAACCTACGCCAACACCACCATAAAAAGAGTTGACCATCATACCCAACATCATATTCATGCCTGATATGGGCATGAAACTATCATGCATAGCATTTACAGAGCCGGTTGAAATAACGGTTGTAGCAATGCTCCAGAAAGCTGAAGCATAGGAACCAAACCTTACTTCTTTTCCTTCCATATTGCCACCCGGTTGGGATATGCCCATATGGGCTATATTGGGATTGCCATGTATCTCCGCATAAATTGTTGGAATAACAAGACATAAAAAACCAATGGTCATCACTCCCCAGAATACCCAGGCAAGCCTTTTTTTTCTTAAATAATAACCCAGGGCAAATACCATTGCAAACGGAATCAGTATCTGGATGATCATTTGTACAGTATTAGTAAAATAGTCAGGGTTCTCTAATGGATGTGCTGAATTAGTCCCATAAAAACCACCTCCATTTGTACCCAGGTGTTTAATAGCAACAAATGCAGCCACAGGTCCACGACTCACATGCATGGTATCTCCCTGCAAAGAAGTAACAGTGTCAATGCCCTTAAAGGTCATTGGCGTGCCATGAAAAGCATGCAATGCAGCTATTATTATACAAATAGGTACTAATATGCGTGTGATGCTTTTCAGGAAATAATTATAGAAATTCCCCAGTTTTTCAGTTGTCCTGTCCCTGAGTGCATTAAATACTATTGCAGCAGCAGCCATGCCGGTAGCAGCAGATGTAAATTGCAGGAACATCAATGCAAATACCTGTGTGAAATAAGATGCCCCCGTTTCGCCGCTATAGTCCTGGAGGTTACAGTTTACTAAAAACGAAACAGCAGTATTAAAAGCCAGGTCCGGTGTTTGCGATGGATTATGGTCGGGGTTCCATGGCAGCCAACTTTGGTTCAGAAGACAAAACATTGCCCACAAAAACCAAACAAGGTTAATCGTCAGCATAGCCGCCAGGTGTTGCTTCCAATTCATTTCCCTTGCAGGATTGATCCTTGATAGTTTGAAAAAAAGTTTCTCAACCGGGTTTAGTATTGCATCTGTCCATACCTTGTCTCCGGCATATACCTTAGCTATGTATCGCCCTAGCGGTATTGACAGCAGCAAGGTTGCTACAAACATTACAATAATTCCGAGTAATTCAGCATTCATAAAATGTGGTTTTTAAAATTTTTCCGGTTTGATCAAAACATACAGCATGTAAACAAACACGAGTATGGAAATAATAAATAGTGCTATCATATTTTTTAAATTTTTTCGAACCAATCAATGGATTTAAACAATATGGCAAAGCCAACGAGGCTGCCAATTACCAATAAAGCTGTTATAAGCATATACAATATATTTAAATTATTAATAAAAAAACTACATTTTTGTTCTTTACTTCATGATCTTGGTCATTATATGATTTGCATAATGTGATCATTTTGATTAACACGCCTGCCTTATTCTTATATCAAACCATGAATATTGCTTTAGGTTTCCCTTGTTTCATTTTACAATGATTGTTGGTAAACATGATTGACCCTGTATGTTTTATGAAAATCATCGTAAGCAGATATATCTGTCTTATTAAAATTTGCATCCAGCAAGTCAACGAATTTGTCATTAGTCTTATAAGTTCTTTTCAGATTAGCAAGGCTTAGAGGAATAATGGCACTATTCGGAGCTACGCTGAAATAGTATACTTTTACCAGCTTAAAGATTTTGCTTTCAACGTCACGTTCATTACGTGTATATATGTAAATGTCACCTGGTTCTTCTATACGGTACTTTGTGTTATTGAAAAAGCGGTACACATTACTATCACAGTCAGCAAAACCGTAAATCTCGTTTTTTTTCAAAATTTCCCTTGTCCCTTCTTTATCTACCGTGATAAATTGTTTGTCTTGTAAAAAATCATGCAAGCGAATGCTGTGCTTGCTTTTTTTACAATCGCATTCATAGCTAAGATGATGGTTCTTATAATCTTCTGCAGTCTTATAAATGCCAGACTGTCCATACGCGCAGGCACTAATTATAAATGCAATAAATAAGCAAATAGCGAATGAAGTATTGTTTTTCATAACCGGTTTTAAATTTTTATTCAAATTATTAAGTGCAAAAAAATCCCTGTTCAAATGCAGATGCTTTGATTTTTTTGGTAAAAACTAATATGTTCTTATTGATTATTCCCTGTTCACGAAACGGTAACCAATACCTGATTCTGTCACTATATATTCAGGCCGGTTAGGATCGTTTTCTATTTTTTTTCTTAGTTGTGCAATAAATACTCTCAAATATTGTGATTGATTAATAAAGCCCGGCCCCCATACTTCTCTCAGCAAGTAATGATGAGTTAATACCTTCCCTTCATTTTTTACAAACAATGAAAGCAAGTGATATTCTGTTGCAGTTAATTTTACCAACTCATTTTTCTTTTTCACTATTCTTGCTGAAAGATCTATCTGCAGATCATTGCAAATTATTACAGGGTTAACATCTTCATTAATTGCTGTTCTTAAGATGGAACGTATTCTTGCCAAAAGCTCTCCCGTGCGGAAAGGTTTTACCAAGTAATCATTCGCCCCATTGTCCAATGCCTTAACAATGTCCTCTTCGCTGCTTTGTACAGAAAGTATGAGAATAGGATTGGTGTACCATTCTCTTAATTTTTTCAAAACACTATGTCCATCTTCGTCAGGCAATCCAAGGTCAAGGATTATCATGTCCGGAGGGTGGTTTGCAGCCAGTATCATACCGTCCTTAGCGTTTGCAGCCTGTTGCACTATATAGTCATTGCTCTGCAATGCAATTTCAAGCAGTTTCCTTATCTGCGCTTCATCATCTATTACCTGTATAACCGCTTTATTCATTTTTCAGATTTTTTAAGTATGAAGTTTTAGCGGGGATATCTATTGTAAACCTTGCGCCTTTAGGACGTATGTTTTCTAATTTCACGGTTCCCCCCATAGCTTCAGTATATCCTTTTACTATTGATAAGCCAAGGCCAGTTCCCCCTGTCTGAGCACCTTTAAGCCTGTAGAACTTATTGAAAACATGATCTATCTCATCATCAGGAAATCCATTGCCATTATCCTCTATTATGATCTGCAGTATATCAGCATAACCCATCGCCATTACATCAATTTTTGCATCTGGTGGAGTGTACTGCGTGGCATTATTGATCAGGTTATATATCACCTGTTCCAGCATTCCCTCGTCCAGTTTAAAAAGGGGGATATCCGGGTTAATATTGATACTTATCTTTTGACTTATCTTATTATCCTCAATTGTTTTAACTACTTCGTACACTAATTCATTAATATCGCACCAGTCTTTTTTAGGCTCAATAAAACCTGATTCCAATCTTGACATATTCAGGAGATTACCTACCTGCTGATTCAATCTGAAAGAAGCTTTTGATATTTCTGCAATTAACTCAATCCTGTTATTAGCAGTTAGTTTCATACTGTTATTTTGAAGCGTATCTGTTGCGCCTATAATAGTTGCTATCGGTGTTTTCAATTCATGAGAAAGAGAATTCAACAAGGTATTGTACAACTTCACCGTATTTTCTTTTTCTTCTTTTTGCCTTGCAATTTTTTGTGCCTGTCTTATTTTAAAAGTAAGCACCGCATTCACCATAGCAATAATAAAATACATCAGCAGCATTAAAATATCTTCAGTTGTATTTACCTGGAATGTGAAACGCGGAGGTATAAAAAAGAAATCCCAGATCAATGCACTTAAAAACGCAGCAAGTATTACCGGCGCTATATCAAGAAACATTGATAGCAAAGACACTGTCACCAATAATATATAGGCAATTACTTTGTACCCCGCGAAACCTGATATAGCATATCCTATTGCAGCAGCAATGCACACAGAACCAATACTGATAAAATACTGGATATACGATTTTGGTTTACCAATGCTTATTTTCATTGCAACTATTATTGCTTATTGCGATGCAAAGGTAGTTTGGCGTTTATAAATATTAGATAAGGCTTATTATTAACTGTATAAAGATTTTATAAAGAAGGCAGGAAGCCTGACATATTAAAACTAAAAAGCCTGCAAATATTAGTTTGCAGGCTTTTAAAAAACGTTGCTTTTGTAGCACGTACGGGAGTCGAACCCGTCATTCCTCCGTGAAAGGGAGGCGTCTTAGCCGATTGACCAACGCGCCATTCTTTTAAAACGGAGTGCAAAGATAAGGACAATAAAATCAAAATTCAAAAAGCTGGCAAGAAAAAATCTAAGCTTTTGTCATTGCATCTATTATAAACAGGAAATCATCTGCTTTTAAGGCCGCTCCGCCAATCAGTCCGCCGTCCACATCAGGGCATGCAAATAATTCCTCTGCATTCGATGGTTTGCAGGATCCGCCATATAATATGCTCATATTATTTGCTGCAACCTGTCCATATTTGCTGGATATTACGTTGCGGATATGCACATGCATATCCTGCGCCTGCTGGGATGAAGCTGTGCGGCCTGTTCCTATGGCCCATATAGGTTCATAAGCTATTACAACATTTTGCAGTTGTTCCGCATTCAGATGAAACAAGCTTTCCACGATCTGTTTTTCAACAAATGCATTTTGAGTATTCGCATCTCTTATCTCTAAGTGTTCGCCACAGCAAAATATTACCTGCAGGCCATTATGTAAGGCTATATCTGTTTTTTTTGCCAGCATGGTATTATCTTCTTTAAAATATTCACGGCGTTCAGAGTGTCCGACTATTACATAAGTCACCCCGACGCTTTTCAACATAGGAGCAGATATTTCTCCTGTATACGCACCCATTGCTTCTGTATGGCAGTTTTGTGCTCCCAAGTAAATATGACTATGACCTTGTAATTGTCCCGCTGTTTGGTTAAGATGTACGAAAGGCGTGGCAATTACTGTCAGTTTGTGTTCATCCAGTCCTTGCAGTCCTTTCAGGATATCGTGTACTAGTTCTTTTCCTTCGTTAAGGCTAAGGTGCATTTTCCAGTTTGCAGCTACGATTTTTTTGCGCATGATTGATCTCTTGTAAATATGATTTAAATAATGATTATGCTTGTGTAAATAAGTTTCTTTGGGGAGAAGTATGCTCAAAAATATGGCGGTACATCGCAATTTCTTCAGCAGATAATTCAATATTCCTGCGTGCCATCATCCGTTTGGCAGTTTCCATAGACCTTTCGAAATCGTAAGTGCTCATACCCTCGCTGCCGCCCCAGCAAAATGACGGAACAAATTTTTCAGGGAAGCCATGCCCGAAAATATTGCAGGATACACCAACCACAGTGCCGGTATTGAACATCGTATTGATCGAGCATTTAGAATGATCTCCCATCAGCAGCCCGCAAAAAGTAAGGCCTGTCTTGATTGTTTTATTATAGTGCTCGTCCCATATCTGCACTTCGTCATAATTGTTTTTCAGGTTAGAGCAATTGGTATCTGCACCCAGGTTACACCATTCGCCTATTATTGCATTGCCAAGATAGCCATCGTGGGCTTTATTGCTGTTGGCAAAGAATACTACATTGTTTATCTCACCGCCAACTTTACAAGAAGGGCCTATTGTAGTGGCGCCATATAATTTAGCGCCCATTTTCACCACAGCCTGGTCGCAAATGGCGAGCGGCCCCCGCATCATGCTGCCTTCCAGTATTTCTGCGCCTTTGCCGATGTATACAGGTCCCACAGTGGCATTAATAATGCAGCCATCATATATTTTGGCCCCTTCGGCAATAAACAAATTCTCTTTCCCGCTCACTATCACATTTTCCGGCAGGGGCTGGCTTGTTTGCCCTTTTGTGATGAGTGCAAAATCATCCACAATTGCCCCATAATTGTAGGAAAAAATATCCCATACATTGTTCAGTATATTGACGAGTCCTTCGTATTTCTGCTCAGGGAGGTTTTTAGTATATTTTTCCAGGTTGTCAAATGAGGGTATATGATTGCCTGTGCGAAAGGCTATTACAAGCTCATCCTGCACCAGTTTTTGTCCGTTTGCCAGTTTATGTATAGCGTCAGCCAGTTCCTGGTTTGCGAAAATGGCGCTGTTTATAAACAGGTTCTCAAAGTCCGCATTGCTTGGGTACACATTTTGCAGGTAATGTTCTGTAAGCGTGCCGGTGTTTTGCCGCAGGCGATGTTCCCAGCGCTGGCGCATAGTGTATATGCCACATCTTATATCTGCAACAGGGCGTGTATGTGTGAATGGTAGTAAGCGGTATCGGGTATGGTCGTCGAATAAGATGATGTGCATAAAAGGAAAATCCCGACAAAAGTCGGGATTTTTCGTGCTTTATGCAAGTATCTTGTAAAACCTAAATTCCGAAATCCGGTATCTATTCTTTCTCCTCTTTTGGTAAGGTTTCAACTTTAGCTTTCTTTGCGTAACGGTTTTTGAATTTCTCAATACGTCCGGCAGTATCTACAAACATAGATTTACCTGTGAAGAAAGGATGAGACATATGTGAAATTTCCACCTTTACAAGCGGATATTCATTGCCGTCTTCCCACATTACTTTTTCCTTGGTTGGCGCTGTGGAGCGGGTAAGGAATGCGTAATCGTTCGACATATCTTTAAACACTACCAGCCTGTAGCTGTCCGGGTGGATACCTTTTTTCATTTATATTGCGTTTGGAGCATGGATTTTGCCATGCGGTTAAAAAAATTTGAGCTGCAAAGGTAATGATAATGCATCAATTTGCAAAATATGCAAATGTGCAAATTTTTATCAAATCGAATTTGCTTTATTTTGTATGTTTTATTTTTTGGTTTTCCCTTTGCTTGCCAGCAGCTTGTCGATGTCCTTACTTACTTCCTCTATCTGGGTATACTTACCAACAATATTGCCTTTTTCATCCAGCAGGAATGACTGGGGGATAAATTCAGTACCGTATATAGCGGCGGGCTGGGATTTCCAGCCACCAAGGTCGCTCATGTGGTAAGGCCATGTAAGTCCGTCATTTTTAATGGCTTGTATCCAGGCTTCTTTTTTCTGATCTAATGATACACTTACTACTGTAAAGCCTTTTTTAGCCTTAGGAAATTTCTTTTCGCTGTATTTCTTGTAAAGCGCCACTACTTCAGGGCTTGCACGGCGACAAGGTCCGCACCAGGAGGCCCAGAAATCCAACAGCACCACACGGCCTTTATTGATCTCTGATAATTTCAGGGGTTTGCCCTCAGGATCGCTAAAAGCCAGTTCTGGAGCCTTTTGGCCCACTTTTATTTTAGTGTTTTCGTATTGTGCATTTGCTGTATGTATGCCAAATGCCAGGAGCAGTAAAAGGATCAGTTTTTTCATTTTAATATCTGGTCGGATTAATGTTATAAAAAGTAAAGATAAAGAACTAAGATTTATAAACTGGTGCAAAATTGTTAAAGATGTTTGAACCAGGATTAAAGGATTTAGGGATTGGCATGAAATATAATGTTTGCAAATTCTCAAGATACTGAATCGCAATTATCCCCGCCTGTTCAGTCGGGCAGGCTTTTTTATCCCTCGCATAGGTCATTATTTCGTTCATGGTGAATTTTTATTTGCCTCAATGAGAGCGTTGCGGTCTCCGAGCCGCCTGCCTGTCTGGCGGGCAAGCTATCTCATTTGTTCTCGTAAGCAAATGTTCCTTGTGTGGGATAGAATTAATGATATTTAAAATGTGAATAGTTTATTCACAGCATAATTGATATTTCAATTGTGTTCATGGGAGAAGTTTATCCGTTCTTTATCCTTTTTTATCCCTTTTTATCCTTGTGTTTTTCTTTTATTGACCTTAATTAATTGATTTTCAGTTTGTTATTTTTTGTTTTATCCTTTTGGAGAAGAAAAAAATAATTGCAGGAATTGTCCACATTTAAAGGACCTCAGCCCCTGCTGACCCTACTTCGACAGGCTCTTTATGACAATGGAGAGGGAGTGTAAAACTCCTAAATTCGTATAAAAGACATTTAAGAACATATGGTTTTCTTTATTGGTGTTCGTGAGTTTGCTATGCTCAGTTGCACAAAATGGCACATTATTGCACAAAAATTGCACAAAAATTGCACAAAAGTTGCACAAATCTGGCACATTGTTGCACAATTTCGGCATACTGTTTTTGGCGCAAATAATTGATTATCAATTATTTAATAGCTTATCATTGCACATTTTAGGGTAAAATGGGCTTTTCAAACAGGATTTCAAAGAACTTATGAATTTTTCTATTAATGTTTGAGTGAAATTCGTGTCAAATATACGATTTTGGAGGGGCTGTTTCCAAATATATTTCTGAAAGAGGCTGTGGGCGCGGGAAAAAAATTGTTAATGAGCTGGAAGGCAGGCTGGAGGCTATGCTACGGTTGTCGGTATTGCTCATGCACACAGCCACCCTACATACCGACAACGGCGAAAATATTACATGGTACTGAAGCTTAGAACAGTACATTTTTTAGAAATACCAGCTTAATTATATATTTTCATTGCTTATGACATAATAAAACCATATTTTTCGAAAAATCTATATTTATGATTATCACCATTATCCACATCTCTAAAAGTACGCTCATGAAAACTAAGTTTTTCCTTTTACTCATTGTCAGCTCTTTCCTGTTTGGTAGTTTATCTGCCCAGGAAAATGATGTTATGTATGTTCATTACATAAATGTGGGGCAAGCTAATGCGGCGCTCCTGGAATTTCCCTGCGGTGCGGTTTTGATAGATGCGGGCGCGCAGGACAAGGCCACAACACAACATCTGATCGATTACCTGGACGATTTTTTTGCCCGCAGAAAGGACCTGCACAGGACCCTTGACCTTGTTTATGTCACGCATTGCCATTTAGACCATAATGCAGCACTTGCAGCAGTGGCAGACAGTTTCAAGATCGTTCGTTATATAGATAATGGCCAGCAAACAGGTTCAGGCAAAACTAACCAGTTGAAACTGGAAAGGGAAGCTGCAGCAAGAGGTATTCAATATGCCACTTATCCTTACGAAACTATTACCAATGGTGGCAATAAAAAAGGTCTTACCAATATGATCATAGACCCCATTAAATGCGAGACTATAGATCCGAAGATCATTTTATATTCTGGAGCATTTACTACAAAACCTGCCACAGGCTGGACCAAAGACGATTTTGAAAATAACGGCAACAATCACAGCTTGTTTATAAAAGTATTATTCGGCAAGGCTTCGTTTTTATTTATTGGCGATGGCGAGATAGCTGAGATGAATACCGTTACCAATTATTACAATGGCACAGACGCGCTGGACGTGGATGTTTTAATGGTGGGCCATCATGGTGCAAAAAACGCAACTACCCACAATTTCCTCGATGCTGTAACACCCAACTATGCCGTTATATCCTGTGGCCAATGGGATGACAGCACAAGCGGTGGCAAGTTCAATACTTATAATTACGGGCACCCTACAGATTCAGCCCTTAACATGCTTGCAGCGCATGTGCCTTATAAGAGGTCTCACCCTATAACAGTGAAGGCAGGCTTAAAGGCCAAGACCTTTATTGATGTTACGGTGAGCAAACGCATCTATGCCACCCCATGGGATGGCGATATTGTTATCCGCGCCACTAGTGACGGTAAATACAGGACCCAATTATCCAGCAATTAGCAAATTCTTTTCCTTTCAACCATTTAAACACATTTCTTAAAATGAAAAAAATAGCCATCGTTGTAAATAAGAACTGGGAAACAGAACCGGTACTGGATGCCATGACCAATGCTGAGATACGTCCGGCGCAATTACCTTTTCCTGAAGTCCTCAATTCGCCTAAGGACAAGACCAATAAAATGAGGGTGCCCAGGGCTGTATTTAAACTTAGGGGCGGGAAACCGGGTGAAAAAGTGCAGGACACTTTGCTGGTGCATGTATGGTGTATACAGGACCTTATGGCGCCGGACCAAAGCAGTTCCAGTTCTAAAGAAAAGTTTGATAAATTACCTCCTATCCTCAAAGCAGATAATCCCGACCTGGTGATAGCAGTAGGTACTGCAGGCTACCCTAAAGAGGATGAATCCTTCAACGGCTCGGTTGTTATAGGGGCCAACTTTTTTATGCACGACGGGCATCCCGGAAATCCTAAAAGTGATTTAACAAACCCCAACATTGGAAAGGTTTTATATTCAAATGTAAATGATGGGTTCTTCGATCCGCCGACAAGCCCTTTTACAAGAGAATTTAAAAGCCTTACTGAAGCGAAATTTTTAAAAACGCCCCGCAACCCTGCTGCTAATGCGGTGTGCATGGCTGCCAAAGTGAATGTGGCTATTAGCGTTGTGAATGTTACAGACTATACCGAATATAGCTGGGTGGACCATGAGGCGATTGCGAGCTATAAAAAGCTGGAGTCCAGGTTGCCCTTATCTTCATCGGAAACTACACATGGGGTTATAAAAATCAGTACTGATAAGCCCATCATTTTTGTATCGGGTATTACTGACAGGCTGGGCGCTTTTGATACGGATGTTACTCCATCTCAAAACTATGTAGCATCTTTCAATGCGGGTATTGTGCTGGGGCAACTTGTGTGCTCGCTGAATGATATGGTGCTGAATGGTTTTGATTTTGGGAAAAAGAAGTCATAGTGTCATTGCTTATAAAAACGCAAATAAGCAGGAACTCAGGATTTTTTAGCCGACAATTTTCAGCACTATATAGATATCAAATTAACCACATTTATGATTGGAAATATGCCAATTTAATGCATTGAAAAAACATTGCATAGTAAAATATTTTGGTATCTTTGATTTAATCAGAATTTGGTATATCTAATATCTTGAAAAGGCCAAAAAATACCATCCCGGTTTATGATCTCTGCACGATCAATCCTAACAGGATACATCCCGATATCAGTGCCGGGTCTATGGCCGATTATTACCAAATCCGCGATAAACTGCTTATTCCTCATAGGCATACATACTATCATATTGTTTTATTTACCCGAGGCAGTGGCACAGTAACTATTGATTTTGAGCAATTTGAGCTATTGCCGGGACGCATCTATTTTATGATCCCCTGCCAGGTGCATAGTTGGGATATTTTGGGCGATAAAGAAGGCTATGGACTCAACTTTTCAGAAAGTGTATTCGATTCATTTATTCCAAATTCCGAATACCTGAACCAGTTCCCTTTCCTGAGAGGCATCCCGAATGAAAGTGTAATGGACCTAAAGGGCGAGGCTTTAACGGAAGCAATACATTTTTTTAAACAGATCATACGCGAAACCCGTAAAAAAGATACGTTCAGTATGGAGCAGGTATGTTTCCATTTAATGTCTTTATTTATCAGTGTGAGCCGTCATGAAAAATTAGCAGTGCAAAAACAAAGGCCTTCTATCAGCCATAAAATATTATATGCTTTCAGGGACCTTGTGAACCAGCATTATAAAGAAAAAAAATTACCTAAAGATTATGCTGCCATGCCCTATATTACCCCGCAACGCCTTAATACTTTATGCAGTGAGTTTTTGGGCATGTCTGCCGGCGAAGTTATCAGGCAAAGGATATTGCTGGAAGCCAAAAGATTATTGATAAATGTGAATATGAATATTTCTGAAATTGCCTATGAGCTCAATTTTACAGACAATTCTTATTTTACCAAGTTCTTCAAAAAATATGCTCATATTACTCCCGAAGAATTCAGGAAACTGAATGCTTTCCGTTCAGACACAGGCCTGTGAAGCATTAAATAAAATACGCTTTGCCTAAGCGGCAAAAGGATTTTTGAAACAATATGCAAAAACTACCAAAAAAATGATTTAATACACCAATACATTGTAGCCTGCTGATATAGTTTTGGTGTTTTGTGAAATGATAAGAACTACGAAAAAGCTTAGAG